>JBDSKU010000192.1:0-9481 GCA_039916745.1 Nitrospiraceae bacterium | reverse complement strand
GGAACTCGCAGGCGACATTCAGCATGTAGTACACGATGACGACTAACACGCCAACCGCAAATCCGCCCATGCGCCCTGACCGTTTCGAGACGATGCCCACCGGCACGCCCAGCAGGCAAAACACCAGTGAGGCAGTGGGAAAGGCCAGGTCTTTATAGTACTCCATCAATCGTCGGAGCGCGGAGGGGTCGCGCCATTGAGATTGCGAGAGTTGGGCGATAATGGCATCGTACGATGGCCGTTCCTCAGCCGAGGAATAGCCGCTTTGATTCAAGGAGAGTTTCAAGTCATAACTCGTGAAGGCCACCTGCTCATATTGATCGGCTTGATCCGGCCGGCTGTGAATGACTCCTTGTTGCAGGCGTAAGGCGACTTGATTGATGGAGGTATCGATCAACACTTCATACTGCTGCGCCACGATGATACGGGGATCGTCTGGATTGCGCTCATCGGAGACGAAGATGCCGGTTGTGGCTTGTTTTGGGTCCCCATCCGGGACATAGATCGTCATGTTGGGGATGGGCTGGTTAAAGGTTCCTCGCTCCAGCGCCAGCACAAGCTGATCTCGAAGGAGATTCAGCGCCACCTTCTTGAGATTGGTGGAACTCCAGGGTTGCCCCCACTGCGCCAGCCACAAGGTCAATCCGAACACGAGCAAGGCAAAGAGCAGGACTGGGCGAGCCAATCGCATGAGGCTCAAGCCTGCTGCCTGCATCGCCACCAATTCCTTGTCGAAGGAAAGTCGTCCGAACGCGGTGATCGACGCGATGATCCCGGCGATCGGAAGGGTTAACACGAGGAACGACGGCATCAGATGGGCGAAGACTTGCAGCACCGCCACGATTCCGACGCCCTTGGAGACCAGCAGCTCCACGAGGCGCAGGAGTTCCCGCGTGAGCATCACAAAGCACAGGGCTCCGAGGCTTAAGCTAAACGGGGACAGGAGTTCGGTGAAGATATAGCGATCTAGCAGCGTTCGTAGAAACATTCGACAAATCATGCTCCTCGCACGGTGCGCACTATAGGCGAGCAGGCGAGGCTTGTCTAGCGTAGAGACGACAGGTCTATCGCGCAGATTGCCAAAAGATGGCTTGACAAGATTGGAAACGCCATGGTACATGCTGCGCGATTTATAACCAAGATGGGTTTTGTGACTGATTTTGTCTCTCCCATGAGCCCGTCATTGTCACCCCGCTCGTTGTTCTGTCTTTTTTTCATCACATGTGTCACTCAGTTGGCTCCGGGATCGGTCGCGTAACTATACGTGTCCGTTGAGGAAAGGAGGGTTTCTGTGAAGGCAAAAGGCACGGTGAAGTGGTTCAACGATCGCAAAGGGTTTGGGTTCATTCGCTTGGAGAGTGGAGATGATGTCTTCGTGCATTATTCCGCGCTGCAAGGAGAAGGATTCAAGACATTGAAAGAGGGAGAAAACGTTGAGTTCGAAGTGGTGCAAGGCGCAAAGGGACCTCAGGCTTCAAATGTATTGAAAGCGGCCGCCGCCGAATTGTAGAAAGTGTGTTGGTCGAAGTTCGTAGACGAAGGCCTGTTCCTAATCAGGAGCAGGCCTTCGTATTTCTGCTGAGTGCGCTACGCATCGGAAAGCCCCATTTCGTTGACAAGAACCATTGACACTGTTAGCGTTTGATCGTTGTGGAGGTTCCTCTTGGCGATTGACCGCAGTAAGGTTCTGCATAGCGCACAGCTCTTTGCGTCACGAGGGCAATTCGACGCCGCCATCAATGAATGGAAGAAGCTTTCCGCCGAATCCCCAGGCGACGGGAGCATCTTCAATTCAATCGGCGAGTTGCACCTCAAGCGCAATGCGACCAATGATGCCGTCGCGGCGTTTCTGCAGGCCGCCAACGCCTTTCGTGCAGAAGGCGCCACGCTGAAGGCCATTGCCACATTCAAGAAAATTTTGAAGGTGGACCCGTCCCGGTACGACGTCTATCGGCATCTCGGAGATCTCAATGCCGAACGAGGTTTGCTGAGCAGTGCCGTACAGGATTATCTCACCCTCGGGAAGCATTATCTCAAAGCAGGAAAAGGCAAAGACGCGCTGGACATCTATCGGCGGATTGTCACGCAAGATCCCTCGAATATGGATGCCCAGCAACGGGTGGCAGAACTGTGCTTGCAAGAAAACATGCAGGACGAAGCCACGAAAGTCTACTTGCAACTGGGGCGCGAACGGTCGGCACAGCAGCGGTATGCGGAGGCCAAGGACGCGTATCAGGCGGTGTTGCGCATCGATCCTGCCAACAGCGAGGCCGCCCAATTCATTGACCATTTCGAAAAGACCGGTGGCACCTCTGGGCATTCTGCGAAGGCGGGCGGGGTTCAGGCGGGAGACCAATCAAAAAGTTCAGAGCCGCTCGACCTGCTGTCGGAGGCCACTCGTCGGATCGAAGAGAAACAATTTGCCGGCGCTGAGGCCATTCTCAATCAATTGCTGACCAAGGAACCAGGCAATCCGGACGTGTGCCAGTTGTTCGCAAAGTTGCATCTCCAACGCGGAGATCTCCAGGTCGCTCTCGGCGAATACCGGTACCTCGCTGGCGCGGCCTTACGTGCACAGGATTACGCACAGGCTGAAACCCTGATCACCGATTTTCTGGCGGTCGAACCGCAGTCGGTGGCAATGCTTGAACTCTACGGAGAACTCTACGGAGAGAAAGGCGATGCCGCCAACGCCGTGGTCCAGTATGGAAAGGCGATTGAGCTGTTGTTGGAACATCCCGAGCCAGGGATGCCGACCCTGCATGAGGAACTCTTCGAGAAAGTCACCGCGCTGGCGCCGGACAGTTCAACGGCCAAGAAGCTGACGGCTCTCATGCATGGCGCGCTAATGGAGGCATCGCCTGCTTCGGTTCAATCCGAGACATCTCTGTCTCCCACAGTTGCCGCTCCATCGATTCCGGTTCAGGAGACGAACACCTGTTCGATTGCCGATGCAGCTTCAGACGATGCTTGGAGCATGACCTCGAAGATCGCCCCGCTAGAGGACAGACCGTTCGCGCTCGCCGAGTCGGAGCCGGCACCAGCGCCTGACCAATCGGAGCCGGTATGGTCGGTAGAACCGGAACCAGTTATGCAGGACAGCGAGTTCTCGTTGTTGCAGGCCGAGCCGGAGGAGGTTGCACCCATCGAGCCTCTCCTCTCCACGAGCGAGCAGTTCCACGCCTATGTGGCGGCCGGTCAACAGGCTGAGGCGGAGGAATGGCTCAGTCATCTCGTGACGGCACAGCCGGATGATTCAGAGGCCCGAGAGTTCTTTGGCTACTTACTTGAAATCAAGGGCGATACCGCTGGCGCCGCGTTGCAATATTCACGAGCCCTCGAATTACTCCTGGCAGATCCGGAGAAGAAGCACGAGCCGCAGCCGGCGATTCTCTATGTCAAGGTCAAAGAGCTGGTTCCAGCCAGCCCGTTAGTCGCCAAATGGGCCGCGACGTTTTCGCCAAAGACGGAAGTTGCGGTGCCCGCCGTTGAGACCCCGGTCTGTGCAGAGCCGCCTGATGCGCTTGACCACGAAACCCACTACACCTTGGGCGTTGCATACAAGAATATGGGGCTTTTGGAGGAAGCGAAAGAAGAGTTTAGCTGCTCGATGAAAGGGGCAGAGTGTTTTCTGGACTCCTGCCTCATGATCGCGGTCTGCTTGAAAGAGCAGGGAGATGTTCAGTTGGCGAGTCAACAGCTTGAGCAGCTGCTGCAGGATCCGAAGTGTCACGGCGCCAAGGCGCAAGCCATTAGCTATGAACTCGGGTTGCTCTATGAAACGCAAGCATTGTGGGGTCAGGCTGCTGCCATCTATCAATCGATTCCGACCTTCCATGATGTGCCGCAACGACTCGACTCGGTTCGTGCTCGCCTCGGACCGGCTCAGGCGCCCGCTCCCGCGTTACGCTACGCCAACGAATAGGTCGTCGAAACAAGCACACCATCGATTCGCGTCGCATCTTTTCCGTGAGTCCTGCCAGACTCGCGCGTCTCTTCTACGACTGAACGCGGTTCGGGGCCGGAAGGCCCTCAAGTACAGCATGAATATTTTTCACACAGACCAATCCCATCTGAACCCTCGCATGTAATGTGGCAGAGCCGAGATGAGGGAGAAGCACCACCTGCTTCAACTCAACCAGCGCCGGGTGGACCGCCGGTTCCTGTTCATAGACGTCGAGCCCTGCCCCGGCGATAGTGCCGGTCTTGAGCGCTTCGACCAACGCACCCTCGTCGACGATCGGACCACGAGCGGTATTAATCAGGAAGGCGGTCGGTTTCATGCAGGCCAATTCACGGGCTCCGATGAGATGATGCGTGGCAGGTGTGAGCGGTACATGGATCGTCACGATATCCGCCTCCCCAAGGAGATCCTGTAACGATCGAGATTCCCACCCGGAAGAGAGAGAGGAGGCGGCCATCGCGTGGCGTGCGTGATAACGCACCGCCATGCGAAATCCTACCGCACGCTGGGCCACCGCCTGTCCGATCCGTCCCATGCCGATCATGCCCAATGTTTTGCCTGCGACCTCCGCCCCCAAAAGTTGCGTGGGGCTCCAGCCGGTCCATTGGCCGGACCGCACGAGGACATCGCCTTCGACCATGCGGCGCGCCGTCGCCAGAATCAGCGCCCAGGTCAGATCCGCTGTGGCGTCCGTCAAGACGTCCGGCGTATTGGTTACGATCAGACCACGCTGTCGTGCGGCTGCGAGATCGATGTTGTTGTACCCGACGGCATAGTTTGCCAAAATTTTCAGCCTGGTGGCAGCCTGAATGGTCTCAGCATCGATGCGATCGCCCAGGGTCACAATCGCGGCGTCTGCTTGGCAGAGGCCGTCACGCAGAGCCGATGGAGTGGGTAACTCATCAACCGGTTCCTGCACCAACTGGAACCGCTCCCGCGCGATGGCCATGATGGGATTGGGAAGAAGACGAGAGACGTAGAGGGTTGGACGTATATCGACCACAACGCGTACTCCCAAATGAGGCGCTATATTAGCCGGTCGTGCATGGCGGGACAACCGGACTTGTGCCGGTCTCAACAGTCCGTCTAGAATGACCACCCATTCAACTATGACCTCACCAACTCTCATTCTGCCTGAACGTTCTCACGCCATTGCCTCCGATCTCCGAGCTGCGATCGGCGCGGATAAGGTCAAAGACGACTATTCGACGCTGACCGCCTATGCGGTGGATGCGAGCATCTATCGGATGGTGCCGAAGGCCGTCGTGCTTGTGGAGTCCGAGGAAGATATTGCGGCGACGGTCGCCTATGCCGTGTCACGCGGCATTCCATTGACGCCCCGGGCGGCCGGAACCAACCTGACCGGTTCGGCGATCGGGGCCGGGATTATTCTGGACGTCTCGCGTTTGAATCGGGTGCTGGAGCTGAGTCGGGAAGAGCGCTGGGCTCGGGTGCAGCCGGGAATCGTGCTGGCCGAACTCAACAAGCGGTTAGCGCGTGATGGTTTGTTATTCGGTCCCGATCCCTCCAGCGGCGACATGTGCAAGCTCGGCGGGATGTTAGCGAATAACTCATCCGGTCCTCATACGCTGCGCTACGGTGCCGTCAAAGATAATGTCGAAGCGCTCCGGGTCTGTTTGCAGTCCGGCGAGTGGCTGGATGCAAAGTCCTATGGGCTCGACGATCTAGAATGCAGCCAGCTACTAGAGACGCATAGGCCGCTTCACGATTTGAAGCTGCTGCTACAGGACAATGCTACGCTGATCGCCCAGAAACGTCCGACTGTCAGCAAGAACAGTTGCGGCTACAACCTCTTTGGTCTTGCCGACGGACTTGCGCAAGGGCGCTTCGATCTTCCCAAGCTGTTCGTCGGCAGCGAGGGCACGCTCGGTCTCTTCAGTGAAGCGACCATCAGGCTGGTGGAGAAGCCTCACTCCACCCTGACGGCCCTCATCCATTTTCACCGTTTGGAAGATGTGGGCGATGCGGTGCCGAAGTTGCTGGAGTTGCATCCGAGTGCGTTGGAAGTGATGGATGCCAACACCCTCAATTTGATCGGTCGGGCGAAGCATGGCATCCCGGTCGATGCGGCCGCCACCCTCCTGATCGAACTGGATGCCGATGGAGAAGGGATCGATCTCCGCGAACAGGCCGAGCGCATGACCGGAATCTGTCGCCGGTATCGGCTCACGTCCGATCCCGTCATCGCCTTCGATCCTGAGCAGCGGGACCAATTGTGGAAGGCTCGAAAAGCCCTCTATCCGACGCTCTATCGATTCGACCCCAAGAAGAAGCCCATCAACTTTGTCGACGATGTCGTGGTGCCGGCTGAACGGATCAGCGAACTCATCCGGTATCTGGAGGAGTTCTTCGCCGGGCAGCATGTGCCGGTTGCAATTTTTGGTCATATCGGGAATGGGAACGCCCATATTATTCCGTTACTCGATGTGAACGATCAGGGCGATTTCGACAAGATGGTGCAGGGCTATCATGAGATTCACCAGATGGTCTTGAGCCGATTCAGTGGCTCGATCTGCGGGGAGCATGGGGATGGCCGGGTGCGCGCCGAATATGTGAAGACGATGTTCGGTCCTGAGCTGTATGACCTGTTCGTGAAGGTGAAGCAGAGTTTCGACCCTACCGGGATGCTCAACCCCGGAATCAAGATCAGCGACCGGCCCTTCACGGACCATATCGACTATGTGCGATTGTCGAAATCCTGCGCGACCTGCGCCAAGTGTAACGCCGTCTGTCCGGTCTACGATGTCTTTCAATCGGAAGACATGAGTTCGCGGGGCTGGTTCGAGATCGTCACCGATACGAACTATAGCTATCTCAATTCAAAACGAGTCGTGGAAGCCTGTCTCAACTGCAAGTCTTGTCGGACTGCCTGTCCGGCCGGAGTCGATGTCTCCCAACTCATTCTGGACCGGCGCGCCGAACACCCGAATAAGATGGCGGGTCTTATCTTTCGTTTCCATGCACGAACAGTGCTATTTGAACGATGCCTGAAGTTTCTCGCCGTCTGTCAGCCGATCTGGGATCGGCCTCTGATGCGGCGTCTGCTCGATCTGGTGACGAAGCCCTTCATGCTGCTTCTGGCCGAGACCGCACGACTCTCTCCGAAGCTTGTGATCCCTCGATTGGCCAAACGGCAACTTCGTGACCGTTATCCAGAATTGATTTCCCAGGCTGGGCAAGTGGCCCGCTCCCCGGTGGCCTATTTTCATGGCTGCGCGGCCAATTACTTCGACGATGGAGTGGGGGATGCCGTGATTGCCGTGTTGCGGAAGCATGGCGTTGAACCGGATCTGCCGCCACAACGCTGTTCTGGGACACCGATCGAAACCTACGGGCATCGCGCATTAGCCAAAGAAGGAGCCAGGATCAATCTCGCCTCCATGGCAGGCTACGAGAAAGTCGTGACTGGCTGCGCCTCCTGCACCCTCATGTTGAAGGACTATCCAACTCTATTCGCCGGAGAGCCAGAGCAGGGGGCGGCTCAGGCCTTGGCCACACGAGTCACCCATATCTCGCAGTTTGTGTCACAATCGCCCGTCAAACCGGCCATGGCGAGTCAGCAGTCCAAGACGTGCAAGGTGGCCTACCATTCTTCCTGCCATCTGCGAGCTGCGGGAGTGACCAAGGAGCCTCGTGCGATTCTGGCAGGCTTGCCGGGTGTCGAGTATGTGGAGATGCCGGATGCCGATCGCTGTGCGGGCGGAGCCGGAACCTATCTCGTCAAGGATTTTGAGACGTCGCAGCGCATCGTCGAGCGCAAGCGGAAGGCTGTCGAACAGAGCGGCGCCGAGGTTGTGGCGACGAGTTGCCCGGCCTGTATGATTCAATTACGCACGGGATTACAGGGAGCGGCGGAGGTGAAACATGTGGCTCAGCTTATTCAGGAGGCCTACGAGGCTGCAGACCAACAGACGGACAGAGGGCCGGCATGAAACTTCGCAAAGTCGACGCGCTCTTCATTCTCTTTGCCGTGGCCGTCGTCGTCGGTGTGTCGATGTTGCCGACTCCGAAAGACCGGAACCCCCCGGTTCCGACCGATGCCACACATCTGGAGATCGGGGCCGAGCAGGCCTGTGTCTCTTGTCATGCTCCTACTGGCAGTAAGCCTCTACCGGAACGACATCCCAGACGGCAGGATTGTTTTCGTTGCCATGCGCACTGACGAAAAGAAGAGCTGATGGCTGATAGCGTGTGGCTGATGGTCGGGAGCACAAGCCGATAATATAATACGGATGGCAGATCTATTGAGGTGCAAGAAGGCGAATGTTTACTGGTTCGTGTTATCGGCCATAAGCCACCTGCTATCCGCTCTGCATAATAAAGGAACGAGGATTACATGGTCACAGTGCTGGTGTTTGGGTTGACGCTTCGCGATGCAGTTGGAAACACGGAGTTCGAGATTGAGGTTTCGGAACCGACCTCGGTTAGGAAACTCATGGAAGCGAACTACGATCGGATGGGTCCATTGCTGCAGTTTATCTTAAACCGGGAAGTGATGATCGCGGTGAATAAGAAAGTGAGCTCAGAGGATACGGTGGTTAAGGACGGCGATATCGTGAAGTTCTCCCATCAGGGGATGTCGTCGTATGATGGGACTCGCGACATCCCCATTTAGCCGAATGCTGAAAAAGCTCGTCAGCCGGCAAACGATGAGCAGTGAGCGATGAACGATGAGGAAGAAAAGGGTTCTCGCTTCCGCGTTCAGCGGTTACGTGCTGGCCCCTTCGCTGCGACTTCTATATTCCAAAAATAGTTTGCTGTGCCGGTTGCCGGTGAGTTCGAGGGTGATCGTCCCGTCGGCGGTCTCCCATGATGTATGGTAGTGGAGATGGCCGATGAGGACTGCGACACCCCAGTAGCTAGGGACCGGTTGGTAGAGGTCGTTGTCCCACACCGTCTGGTCGTTCGTCGGACTTCCGTAGGCAGCGGTGAGCTGCTCTTTCAGCGTCTGGTAGTACCCGATAAATTCATTCAGGCCGTTGAGGGGCCGCTGCAGGAGGATGTACTGGCCTCGGACCAGCGATTCGTGGCGGAACTCATAGCCTTCCAACACGCCATGGTCGGAGAGGTTGCGTAGATAGATCAGCTTGCCTTCTTCATCTTTCTCAACTGCTCCTACTACCGACAGACGAAGGGCCTCCGGTTCTTGTCCCCAATGGGCCTGGACCGTCTGTAAGAAGGTCTGGACCTGCCTCGTCATTTCCGCTTGTAATGTGGCTTCGTCTACCTCGTCGAATGGAATCGTGAACGTCGGCGGCGGGAGGACATCCCATGGATTGGCCCAGGCAAAGGGAGTGAATCCAGTCACCATCATACCAAGCACCAGTGCGAGGAGATAACGCATAAGTGTCACGATAGAGGGAGAGAGGGGTGCTGGTCTATCCTACAAAAGGTTGGGATTAGGCAGGATACTCAAAAAGTTCGCCCAGCAAGGCCGCAGCGAGAGAAGGCCCGAGGCGTACCCTTGTGGTACGTTGAGGGTCTGAACGATGCGAG
>JBDSKU010000191.1:0-3727 GCA_039916745.1 Nitrospiraceae bacterium | reverse complement strand
TACAGAGCCCCCTGTTGGCATCGAGATACCGTCCCTCGATGTCCAGCGATTGATAGGCGATCGGCACCTCCTCGAACAGGCTCCGGAAGCGCGCTTCGCTTTCCCGCAATGCCTCCTCCGCCTGCTTGCGCTCGGTGATATCCACCATGATGCCCCGCAGAATTGCGGAACCCTGTTCGTCAATCTCTACGGTCACAATGTCCTGAAGCCACACGGTTCGCCCATCGGCTGCGATCATCCGGTATTCGAACGAGTATTTTCGTTTTTCCCGCGAAGCGGTGTGGCAATATTCCATCACCCAGTCTCGATCGTCCGGGTGAATGTGGGCTTGCCAAAAGTCCGGCTCGTCGAGCCAGTGCCGCACAGGGTAGCCGAGCACCAATTCGGCTTGGTGGCTGACGAATGAAAACTGCCAGGCCCGCACGTCGCATTCCCACACGATCCCCGGAATCGCTTCGATCAAGCCGCGCTGCCATGCCCGGGCGAGGCAAAGGGCGTCGTTCGCCACCACGAGCTCTTGCGTTCGCTGAACCACCCGCTGTTCCAATTCATCGTTCGCTTGCCGCAGCGCCTGTTCCATCTGCTTGCGCTCAGTAATGTCGCGGCCCGCCACGAGGCGGACATCTCGCCCTTTGTACCGGTAGGATTTGATGACGACTTCCCCGTAGAATATCGAGCCATCTTTACGCCGTCCCACGGATTCGTAGGGACCTTGCCCTCCCTGCCTCATATTGGCGATGACCATCTCGCGGGATTCATCGGCTACAAGGTCCAGCACATGTTTGCCAATGAGTTCTCCCGGGCCATACCCGAACATCCGCTCCAACCCTGAACTGGCTTCGATCATGATCCCTTGATCGTGGATGGCGATGCCGTCGAACGTGGCGTCAGTGAGGAGCCGGTAACGCTCCTCGCTCTAGCGCAACGCCTCTTCGATCCGTTTGCGCTCGGTGATGTCGCGAGCTGTCGCATAAAACATCGGCGGCTCCTGTTCCGGAGCCGGAGTAACCCAGGTCAGCCATCGATAGGACCCATCATGGCACCGATATCGATTTTCGAAGTTGATGGCCGGCTCCCCGCGCAACAACTTCTCCATGACGTCTTGTGTACGAGAACGGTCATCGGGATGGACGAACTCGATAAAGGGCTTCGAGCACAACTCTTCTCGGCTGAACCCCAGCGCTCGCTCCCATGCCGGATTGAGCCGTTTGAAATAGCCGTCGGTCCCCGCGATGCAGAGAAGGTCCATGGAGAGGTCGAAAAACTTATCTCGTTCTTGACTCGCCTCACGAGACTCTCGTGTAGCATGGGCTGCGCGTTCGCTTGCCCAGCCTGCCATCACACCAAGCGCGAGGATTGCGAGCACAGCCGGCCACCGTCCAATCACCACCTCCAACCCAATCTTCCCCACTAGCGTGAAGTTCATGATATTCAGCAGACTCCCGAGCAGTCCGGCAACAAGGCCAGCACGAGCCCCCAACAACCATCCTGCCACTACCACCGGGATTACGGTGAATACGGCCACACCATCACCCACCAGCTGATGCAGGGACACAAATGCCAGTTCATAGGCCGTCGCCGTTCCCAGCACAATCGTGATGGGCACCCATCGAGGCTGACGCTTCAGTATCTGTGTCATCGGTATGAGATCAGGCCTCGCTATAGACCGGTAGCCACTTGAAAGAAAGAAGACATGCATCCCGAAGGAAGGACAAGGACTGATGGGCGATTTGGACGGAATGTTCGCATAGCGGATGAGATCCTTCTCCTGCCCAGGTCCGGAACATTGTGGATCGCAAGCCACTGAATGACTGGTGGAGGTACGTTAATACAGGTATTTTGTCAAGGTGCCACCGTTCTCCATGCATACCAGACAGCCTGCCGGAGCTTTATGTGCTCAAGAGGCCAAATGTGCCGACAGCACCGGCATTCTTTGCCTGGCAACCGATGTTCACATTCCACACAGCAGACAAATTAAGGGACTTTTGAGAGATTCCTCCTCTGTGGTACGCGGCACGAAAGTTGAGTGGGCTTTGTCTGACGTTGAAGCACAAAGGAACCCCTCGTGCATAAACTGAGGATGCGATGATCGATACGTTCAGTCTGTGGGAGTTTTTGAGCCGTGATGCCTCCTTCTTCGGAGGGCCCCAAAGCCCGATGTTGAGCTGGCTTGGGTCGTTTGGGATCGTGCTCTTCTTCCTCTGGCAAGTCGTGCGGCTACGCAGGGAAGTATCCGGCGCACAGCAGCCGTTTGATCGAGTACGACCGATGCTGACCACCCTGGCGAATGAGCGCGGAGACTTAGATCGTGAGCGTTTCACGAGTCGCGCACTGGTGGGACTCACGGCTCCGGCTGGGCAAGCGACACCAGCACCCAAACGGATTGACTGCGACGACCTGAGCATCCTCGAAACGGCCATGCAGAAAGAGCCCATGTTTCGGCAGCCCTGGGGTCAATTCCGCAAGACGCTGATCCTGGAGCATGTCCCATGGTTCGTGGAACCGCGCATTTTCAGCACCCGCCGCGCGGAAGATATTTTCACGCAGGACACGCTACTGAGCCATCGCGTCAATCTGGCCTTCTACAGCCAACTGCCTTCCCTGGTGACGGGGATCGGCTTGCTGCTCACATTCCTTGCCTTGTTTATCGGTCTCAGTAAACTTCACGCGGACGGACAAGAGATCGTCGGCATTCAAGGGCTCATTAACGGATTAGCCGGAAAGTTCCTCACGTCCATCGTCGGACTTATCGCCGCAAATCTCTTCACGCTCATCGAAAAACCGATGGTCTTCCGGCTCATGAACGCGCACCATTCGTTCCTCGGCCTCATCGACAAACTCTTTCCCCGAAAGACCATGGAGCAGATGCTCGAACAACTCACGCCGATGCATCAGGCGCAGGGGAAAGGCCTGCAGGCTGCAGGAGGAGAACTGAAAGAACGTATTGGAGGGATGGGCACAGACAGCCTGACGGCTCCTATTGCCGAACTCACGTCGGCGGTTCGATCCTTCACCAAATGGAAACAGGATGAGCAGGCAGCCGGACGCCGCATGACGACCGACCTCCCGCGCGTGATCCGTGAAGAATTCACGGCGCCGATGACCTCACTGCACGACTCGATTCATGAGCTCACCACGTTGCTCAAGACGATGCACAACCAGCAGACACAGGCGACAGCGAGGCTCGACGATCTCATAAGTCACCTGACGGACCGGCTCAGCCAGCAGCGAGAGCCGTCTGGCAGCGGGCGCGCTGAAGGCAGTCGGTTCTGGCCGAAGCGATCGCTCGTATCCACGCAAGGGCCCACCGAATGACGCACACAACCACACAGGGAGCCGACGCCTCCCACACCACCATCGGCATCACCGATCTCATGACCTCGCTCGCGGTCGTGTTCATCTTGCTCTTCGCGGCACAGATCACCAAAACCTCCTCCGCCGCGCAGTCTGAGCTGCAAGAGAACAGAGAGGATGTGCGGACGGCTCTCCACGACCACATTCAACGCTTAGGCCTCTCGCTCGATGCGGATCCCCGCGACCCGCTCGCGCTCTTGATCGTCGTCCCGGAAAACCGGCTGACGTTTGAGTTCGGAAAAAGCACGTTGTCCTCGACTGCGGATGCGTTTCTCGCAGACGCCCTCCCCTTCTATGTGGGGGCCTTGTGCGGGCCGCTGCGCGACAAGATCGACTCGCTCGCCATCGAAGGACATACCGATGATCACGGCAG
>JBDSKU010000190.1:0-5007 GCA_039916745.1 Nitrospiraceae bacterium | reverse complement strand
CGGCCCCTGCCTGTAGCAGCCGCAGCACGGTTACCGTGTCATTCTTATCGGCCGCCAGAATCAACCGCTGATCGTCGCTCATGCTCTCACCATGGCCATGAGAAACCGTAAATCCAATAAGAACCATTAGAACGACGACCATGCTTGTCCGTAACTGGTTCATCGTCCCGACTCAGCCTTTCGATCTTTCTCCGCCAACATTCCCTCAACCTGCTTCAGGGCCGCCGCGAATCGGTCGGAAGGCTGCGCGCCGGACAGCGCATAGGTCCCGTTCAACAGGAAATAGGGGACGCTGCGAATACCGAGCCGATGTCCCGCCGATTCTTCAACTTTCACCTCTGTCGTTCCATCCTGCCCACTGAGAAATGACTCGGCCTTGAGCCTGGCACGCTCAGCCAACTGCGCAAGAACGGTTGGCGACCCGATATCCGCACCCTCTTCGAAATAGCCTTTGAAGAGCGAGTCGACCATCGCGTTTTGGCACCCCTGTTGTCCCGCATGCCAAATCAGCCGATGGGCCAAAAAGGTATTGGGTGTCCGCGCGATCTTGTCGAACGCAAAGCCGATATGCTCCTCAACGCCGACAGCGAGGACCTGCTTTTCCATTTGGCGAAACGCATCCAAGCTTCCAAATTTTGCTTCGAGATAGGCTGTGCGTTCGAGGCCTTCGTTCGGCATCGTTGGATTCAACTGAAAGGGCCGCCAGGTGATGTGCGCCTGTGCGGCGCCATTCAGTTGATCCAACGCACGTTCCAGCCGGCGCTTGCCGACGTAGCACCAGGGGCAGACCACGTCGGAATAGACCTCGATTGTAAGCGCCCGATCGGTCATGACAAATGTCCCATCCTGCCCGCCCGATAATCGTTCACCGCCTGGACCAGTTCCTCCTGCGTATTCATGACGAACGGACCATAGCGTGCGATCGGTTCATGGATCGGCTCTCCGCTGAGGACGAGCAGGGTCGCGCGCTCTTTGGCCTCGAGCACCACTCGCTCGCCTGTCTGTCCGAACAGAGCCAGTTCGGCTTCCTGGACCGCTTGTGACCCGTTGATCACAACCCGGCCACGGAGTACGAATACCGACGTGTTGAATCCCTCCGGCAACGTCAACTCGGTCCGATATCCTGCCGTCAGCCGAAGATCGTACAGATGAACCGGGCTGAATGTCTTGGCCGGACCGTTGACTCCGCGAAATTCACCGGCAATGACACGGAGCTGGCCGGCGCCTTCCCCGAGCTCCACTGTCGGAATCTCACTGCTCACCAGCGTTTGGTACCGAGGCGTCGACATCTTGAACGCCTTCGGCAGATTGACCCATAGCTGAATACCTTCCAGCGTGCCTCCATGTGCGGCAAACTCTTTGTCATGCAGTTCCTCATGCACGATGCCGGACGCCGCGGTCATCCACTGCACATCGCCAGGGCCGATGACTCCTCCGCTTCCTGTCGAGTCACGATGCGCGACCTTGCCTTGATACATAATCGTGACCGTCTCAAATCCCCGGTGTGGATGTTCGCCCACACCGAGCTGCCGGCCGGTCGGCGGAAAATGCTCTGGCCCCATATAGTCCAGGAGCAAGAACGGAGACAGCTGCTCATCGACACCGGCGCCTGGAATCATATTGCGCACCGGAAAGCCATCACCGACCATATGCTGGGACCCGGCCTGGTAGACACCGGTGAGTTCCTTCGTCGCTGCGGCCGCACTCGTTGCATGCTGGTTCATCGTTGATCTCCTTCCGTTGCAGGTCAATGGCCTGGCTGTTCTCCTTATAACCGCTTCTCCTCTAAATCGTACACATCGAACCACACATACACCGGACGATGCTTCGGCACGACCTGGGGGATATATTCCTCGAGATATTGCTGCGCCTGGAGGCTCATCTCGCTGAGCCGCATATCGCGCAGCTTGTTGTTCCACTTCAACACGTCATCGGCATTCTTCACTTGTGAATGGCCGACGATCCATTCTCCGATTTCCTCGTCCGATGCTCCGGTCGCCACGACCTCCTTGAGCTGATCGGGCGTGATGCCGGTGAACGAAAACCATTGGCTCGCCAGCGAACAGGGCCAGTAATTGTATTCTCCGTTCATACCGAGCAAGAAGGCCCGGCATTTATCTACGCAGCGTGCGGCAATCACGTAACCGCCGAGCTTCTCCCGCGGACTACGGGGATAGTGCTTGCGCAGATCCTGTGCATGTCGTTTGACCTTGTCGAGATCCGTCATCATACCCACCTCCTGACTTCGTCCGTTCCGTGAACCCTCAGAATTGAGCTCTTCCTTCACTCTCCCAGATAAGCACTTCCGCTCCGGTCGTCCCATCCGACGTCAATGTCCGTGCTCCCGCTGCCGTGAGTCGAACCGCGTCGCCTGCGTTCAAACTTCCGGCCTGCTCTAGATGCACCGACCCTTTCGCCACATACAGGTGAACGTGCTGGCTGTCCGGCACCCTGACGATTTCTCCTGGCAGAAGTCGGCCGCCCCAGAGGACCGCTCCATCCTGTCCAATCGAGATGGCACCATTATGCCCCTTCCCCGAAGCAACCGGAACGAGCCCTCCCTTCGCGAGATGGGCATTGATATCGAGCTGTTCATAGCTAGGGGTCGTTCGCTGAGTATCAGGAGCAACCCACATCTGCACGAACCGCACGTCCTTGTCGGCGCTGGGATTCATTTCCGAATGCCAGATGCCGGTACCAGCACTCATGCGCTGGGCGAGTCCCGGATAGAGAATCCCCCTGTTGCCTTCGGAATCTTTATGTTCCAACTCACCGTCCAGCACCCAGGTGATAATCTCCATGTCCTGATGCGGATGCGTGCGAAATCCGGTACCGGCCTTCACGGTGTCGTCATTGCTCACCAGCAACAGTCCATGATGGGTATTGGCCGGATCGTAATGGTTCGAGAAACTGAAGCTGTGCCACGAGTCGAGCCAGCTGATCTGGGTGTGGAAACGCTCCTGAGCTCGACGGATATCGACTTTGGTAGGCTGTATCTCGATCCCGTTCATGGTTCCGCCTCCTCTCGCGAGTCCTACGCCTCGTCCCTCGCTCACCTCTCAACCTTCTCCGCAATGAGTCGATCTACCGACCATTTCCCGGCGCCCGTCATCAACAGCGCGAGGCCGATGCCGATCACTAAGAGATGATACTCGTAACCTTCACCCTGTTGCTTGCCGAACCAGTTCATGAAGAATCCGTTCGGGAGATGCGAGGTGGTGATGGCACCAAGCATGATCACGATAAAACTCGCCGCCGTGAACCGAGTCAACAGGCCAAGTAACAGAGCGACGCTCCCGAAGGATTCTCCAATGATCACCAAGAAGGCGACGATCCAAGGCAAATGCATCGTCTCCGTAAAGAATCCCATAGTCCCTGAGAATCCGAATCCGCCATACCAGCCCAACAGCTTCTGGGCTCCATGGGGGAACATCACCAGTCCGAGCGTCAGACGAAGAATGAGCCCGGTCCAGCTGTCGTCTGTCTGAAAAAGCGCCTTCATGGGGAACCTCCTCTATGAAAAACTGCCGGTGAACTCGCTACTCCATGGTAACGAGTCTATCCCAATTCGCAGACACACAATATATTAGTCCTAATTAGTACTATGTCAAGTGGGAAGTTTATCCCCCTGAGACAAGGAGGAGAATTGTCTTTCAAATCTGGTGACTGGAGTATGTGTGGCACGCAACTAGAGGGTTGCCCCACTCGAACGAAGCCTTTATCATGCGCCATATTCATACGTATCGACGAATCACGGAGCGCAACCCCGTCCAGAAAAACATGTCTATTGTGCACAACGAAGTGAATACTAAATGCTTCAATCGGAGCGCCAAACTTCCTTTTGGCCTGCGCTTGAAGGATTTCGAGATGGCGCCATACAGGACGTCTACGACTTTTTCTACGACATCAATCTTGGTCTGACCGAACGAGGGCTTCAACGACTTGACGACATGTTACGGCCCGCAATCATGTCAGGGGTTCTATCGGACATGCTCACCGCAAGCCTGGCAAAACATTCCAGGAGCCTGACAGTCAACCTGTACCATAACGGTCATCCAGACCTTGTTGTGAATGGGGAATACCCCGATAACAAGGCTAAAGCGGGATCGGAAGGCGTGGAAATCAAAGCCACTCGGAAGGCTGGTGGTGCCGTCGATACTCACGGTGCACGTGATCAATGGATGTGCGTGTTTGTCTATGACGTGGATACCTCTTCAGAGCCTGCAAAGGATAGAACGCCGATGACGGTTACGGAAATCTATCTTGGCCATGTCACGAAAGACGACTTTAGAAAAAATCAGCGCGGGGAGCTAGGCACCCGGACTGCCACGTTGCATAAAAGTGGCATAGAGAAGCTGAGGAAAAGTTGGGTTTACAAGCTCGACAGGTGATGACTGCCCTTCTTGAATACGGCTAACTTAGGCAGAGCCTTTTTCGCTATCTCAAAGTAATGCGGGTCCTTCTCAATCCCGATACTCTTATATCCCACCGATTCAGCCGCAGCAAGCGTTGACCCTGCTCCACAAAATGGATCGAGCACTACTCCCTGCCCAAGCGGAAGAACGCCACGAACTAACGTCCGCATGAATTGTTGAGGCTTCAAGCTTGGATGCGGTGCCAGAGCCCTTTCGGACTTGTGAGTAGGTGCCGACGGAATGACATCTCCGAATGGTTTATCTGAGGAAGGCCTACGAAACCCTCCCGTACCCCACTTGCGAAGATTGTCTTGCGCCCTTCCTTCGAGAGGCTTACGGAATAGCAACCAGGGCTCCCACATGGAGCGAGGCATCACGCTAACATCCGGAAATTCTTCATGGGCCGCTTTCGGTCTATCTCCACCTCGCATCGTCATAACGAGACGAACGATTTCTCCCCGTCTTTCAAGGCCCGCTTTAGCAAGAGCGCCCGAAACCACATAAGACAAAAGCGGATTGGATGCGACAACGACATTCGCCCCTGGCACTAAAACTCTTATGAGCAACTGGGCCCATTCTATAAAGAACAACT
>JBDSKU010000189.1:0-9407 GCA_039916745.1 Nitrospiraceae bacterium | reverse complement strand
GCCTATATCGGATTCGACGCCATTTCAACGACTGCCGAGGAAGCGAAAAACCCTCAACGGGATCTCCCGATCGCAATCATTGCTTCACTGAGCATCTGCACGGTCCTCTACATTGCCGTGGCTGCTGTGTTGACTGGATTGATACCCTCTTCGCAGATCGACGTCCATGCGCCAGTGGCTGAAGCGTTGAGTATGGTGGGTTTCAAGTGGGGCTCCGCGATTGTGGCGATTGGAGCCGTCGCCGGGATTACCAGCGTACTCGTCGTGATGATGCTAGGCCAGATTCGGGTCTTCTTCGCCATGTCGCGCGATCACCTCTTGAGCCCCTGGCTCTCAACCGTGCATCCACGCTATGGCACGCCGCACTACGCCACCATTCTCACGGGCATTGGCGTGGCTACGCTCGCTGCGCTGATTCCTATCGGCGATGCGGCTGATATGACGAATATCGGCACGCTCTTCGCGTTTGTTCTCGTTTGTATTGGAGTCGTCATTCTGCGCTACACAAAGCCCAACCAGTCCCGTCCATTCCGCCTGCCGTTCATGCCGCTTGTCCCCATTCTAGGCATGCTGGCTTGTCTCGGCCTTATGAGTTTTCTTCCCTGGGTGACTTGGGTCAGGTTCGTCGTTTGGACTGCCATCGGTATTGTGGTCTACCTGGGATATGGCTTGAAGCATAGCAAACTGGCAAGCCCTTCTCTCAAGGCCACTTCCCAACGAGTAAATTCTAAATAGGTCTGGCTAGTTCGACTCGTTCGCTGGCTGAGCTGCCGGAGCAGGAACCGGTGTGATGGGAGCTGGAGCAGTCGGAGTGGCTGCGGGTGCGACAGGCTGGGCAGCAGCTGATGGCGTAGCGGCTACCGCTGGCTTAGGAGGGGCGGGCGGCTTGGGTGGAGCAGGTCTTTCCGGCTTGATGCCGCCTTCCCATGAGGGACCGGAGTACATATCAGTCGAGAGACCCTTCGTCTTCCATTTCTCTTCAAAATCCGCGGCCGCTTTATTTGGGGTGTCACCACTCCCGACGACGTCATTCCACGGGTAGGCCCTTGGGCCGATCTGGCACCCGGTCTCCGTCCGCTTCAAATACAAGGCGATCGGATTTCCGCGATAGGGTCCAAGATAGATATGCACGGAACCAGCGTATTCGAGCAAATGTGCCATGCCCGTCTCCAAGAGGGTGGCATGATGCCATAAGAGGGTAGAGGAGGGCAAGGTCCGTCCCCACAAATCCCCTTGCTCGCAGAACGTGCACGATAAGAATGTGCTTGTTCGATGCGCACAGTAAAGGGCAGCCTTGGCCACTCTCACGAATAAAAATATAAAGAACCGAAAGGGCCTTGTTGGGCGCGCGAAATCAGGAAGCTGCCTTCTCGCCCTCCTAGGGAGTAGAAAACGGTGACTGGTTGTCTGGATACTAGGATGACGTGATCGTAAGCGGTGCCGGACGTTTGCGGACAAGGAAGACCCCGATGGTAAGTACCATGATGACCGTGACGTTCAAGCCCACGTCCATGAGGTACTGATAAAACTGTGTGTCGGTCATCGCCGTCAGATGGGAGAGTTCCGCACTGGCGGTCAGGACACGTCTCGTGCAAGCGATGATGCCGACCGCAAGATAGGGCTCAAGATCGAGGACTTCTGTCTGGAGAAAGCGGATGACGGTACGGAACAATTCCAGCAGAATGATGACGAGCAGTAGGTCGTTTAAGAGCTTGAGGCCTGACGGCAGAAGCCCTATCTGGCCGGCTTTGGTGGCGAAGACAAACCAGGCATGGGCAAAGATGAGCATTCCCAGAATCAGCAGGCTAAATCCGGCGGTGAGGTACCCGAGCCGGTCGAGCCATTCCATGGCCCCGCACCACCGCTTCATCAGCTCTTTTCGGTTCTGCACGAGGCCCTCCAGTCTATTCGAATTATGCGGTGCCGGGAGGCGCGTTCTGTCCAGGCTCTGGCCCTCGCAACTGACCGTATTTTAATTCTTTCATCGAGCTGGCCGTCAAGGAATGACCACAGCAGCGAATTTCTGCAAAACCGGCTCCGCCATCGATAATCATGACGCGCAGCCCGCAAGAGTTCGGGTGCAGCTTCTTTTCATCGAGTACGACGGCGGGAAGCAAGTCTCCCTTTTTCCGCCCACGCACAATCGCAACATCAAGGACTAGATCCTCTTCCGTCAGATCATGACCGCAACAGACGATCTTTTCAAATCCCTCGCCGCCGCCCATGACTTTGACGATCAATCCACAGGCATGTGGATGCCGTTTGAACTCGTCGAGGATATCGCCTTTCTTCAGCGCCACATTTCCTCCATTTCTAGCCGGCTGCTGAAACCGTCCGACAGCGTCGTTCTCGCTTCGAAAGCATCCTCAACGTAGCCATGAGGCTACGCATCCAGTGCTTTCCTCGGCTGCTGCCTTGTTAGACGGCCTGTTTGAGCAACCTGCCAAAGTTAAATCTCTCTCGCTTTATAGCGTCGCGACTTTCGATAACCGCTCGCGAACCTGATCGATCGTGCGCAATAACATTTGATGAGTTCGGCACCCGGCTATGAGTTTTGCGTCGGAGATTGTCACCGGTTTATAGGGCGCTACAAACCGGTCTTTCAGCCGGGCAATCCGAGAGGCTGAAAGGCTCAGCCGTTCCATCGAAATCGTGCCCGATGCGACCGCCTGTTCCACGGCTCCGAAGGCGGCGATTTCCCGATCCCGATCTTTGCAAATTAACAAGACATCGCAGCCTGCCAACATCGCACGAACCGCCGCGTCTTCCATACCGTAGTGGTCGATGATCGCATGCATCTCTAAGTCGTCCGTCAAGACCACACCGTCGTATCGCAGCTCTTGGCGCAAGAACCCGTTGATGATGGTCGGCGAGAGCGTGGCGGGCAATTCCGGGTCGAGGCTTCGGTAGAGCACGTGCGCCGTCATTATCGACGCGATGCCCTGCGTGACGGCACGGCGGAACGGGGGAAATTCGACCGCTTCCAATCGTTCACGCGAGGCTTCGACCACCGGCAGTTCTTTGTGAGAATCGACACTCGTGTCGCCATGACCGGGAAAGTGTTTCCCGCAGGCCACAACCTTGTTGTCTTGCAGCCCTGCCGCCGTCGCCAATCCCAATTCGCAGACTACCTTGGGTGTCGTGCCGAACGCGCGGTCGCCGATAACCGGATTATCCGGATTGCTGTTCACGTCGAGCACCGGTGCCATATTCATGTTCACGCCCACTGCCCGCAGCTCTTTGGCAATGGTTGCCGCAACTGCATAGGCCAGTTCGGTGGAATTGCAGCGGCCCAGCAGGTCGCAGGGCGGGAAAATCGTAAAGCCCTTGGGAAGACGAGAGACCCGACCCCCTTCTTGGTCGATGGAGATCAACAGCGGTGAATGGGGGCTACAGGCCTGGAGATCGTTGGTCAAGTCGACCATCTGTTCGACGGATTCGAGGTTTCGCGAGAACAGAATGACACCGCCAGGCTTGTACTCTTTGATGAAGGAGGCCAGGTCGCGGGTCACCGACGTACCGAGAAACCCGAGCATAAAGAGCTGTCCGATTTTGTCACGCGTAGTCATACGATTGTGCTTCCTGCCAGCATCCTGCTAAAGGCTTCGGTCGATCAGGTACTGTAGCAACAGCCTAGTCCCGATCGCGGTGGGTCCTTTGGGCACGTAGGCTCGCTCGCGTTCGCTCCAATCCGTACTGGCGATATCGAGGTGCACCCAAGGGCAGTCTCCCACGAACTTGCTCAGAAAGAGCGCTGCGGTGATCATGCCGCCGCCCCGCCCACCGATATTGCGCATGTCGGCCACGTCGCTTTTGAGCTGTTCGAAATACTCCTCCCACAGAGGCATCTCCCAGACCCGCTCGCCCGCCTTCTGTCCCGACTTCCGGACCTGTTCTTTGAGCGCCTGGTCGGTGCCGAACATGCCGATCGCAAATTGGCCGAGCGCGACGACGCAGGCTCCCGTGAGGGTCGCAATGTCGATCAGGGCTGCCGGCTTGTAACGCATCGCATAGGCAAGGCCGTCGGCCAGGATGAGCCGCCCTTCCGCATCCGTGTTCTGCACTTCAACCGTTTTTCCTGAGAGCGTGGTCACGACATCGCCGGGCTTCATCGCCCGGCCGCCCGGCATGTTTTCCGCCACAGGCAGGATACTAATGAGACGCAGCGGGAGCTTGAGTCTGGCCGCCGCACGGATCGAGGCGAGCACTTCGGCCCCCCCAGTCATATCGGCTTTCATGTGCTCCATGTTTTCGGCAGGCTTCAACGAGATTCCGCCCGTATCGAAGGTGATGGTTTTCCCGACCAACACAACCGGACGCTCGTCTTTTTTCTTGGCACCGTTATATTCAAGGATGATGAACTTAGGAGGCTCCTGGCTCCCGCGCGCGACGCCCAGTAGCGCCCCCATCCCCAAGCGTTCCATCTCTTTCTGCTCAAGAATCTTGATCGAAATCTTCTCGACTTTCGCAATCGCTTTCGCTTCCTCTGCGACTTTGGTGGGGGTCAGGACATTGGAGGGGTGATTGCAGAGGTCGCGAACGAATACCGTGGCTTCTGCTGTGGCGACGCCGCGCCGGACGCCTTCATTCACTTGCTTCAGCTGCCCCTTCTGCGGGATGAGAATCTTCATCTCTTCGACGGCATGTTCTGCAGCCGCGGTTCGATAGACGGTGAACTGATAACTGCCGAGGATCGCCCCTTCAGCCATCGCTTGCGTCACCTCGAGCGATGACATCCCGGCAGGTATTACCGTCGGAAGCGCTACCGCAAAGGACCTGACCTTCGCTTGACGGACACGCTTCGCCGCGGTGCCCATCGCTTGCCGGATCGTTTCTAGCGTGACGTCATGCTTCTTGCCCAAGCCGACGAGTACCAGCCGTTTGGCAGGCACCGAGCCCTGCGTGTGGTAGAGCAAGACTTCGTTGGCCTTGCCTTCGAACTCCTTGGATTGCAGCAGCTTGCGCAAGGAACCCCCGAGGGCTCGATCGAGCAAGGCCGCATCCTGTGTGCCCAATCCCTCTCCGTCGCAGTGCGTGAGGACCAAGACCTCTGTGGCGGAGGTTTCTACTTTTCCGACCTGTACCGTGACCCGCATAATTTTCATTCACATCTCCTTGTTGAAGCTGTCAGCTGAAACTGAAAGCTGACGGCCGAACGCAATTTTTCACACCCCGCGCATGTCCGGCGCCCAGATGTACTTGTGCATCTGCAATTGAAAGCGGACCGGCAGACGATCGGCCAGGATCCACTCGGCGAGCTGCTGCAGATCGAGCGACGCAAAGACAGGACTGAAATGTACCGGACAACGACTGGCCAAGTCATGCTCAACAAGCACTTCACGGGCCCAGTCGTAATCCGCTCGGTCGGCCAAGACAAACTTCGCCTCATCCTTGGCTGCCAGCTTGGAAACATTTGGCCAATGCATCCGATCCGTCATGCCGCTCCCCGGGCATTTCACATCCAGGATGACATGGACACGTGGATCGACGGAGACAATATCGATGGCGCCGCTGGTCTCAAGAAGCACCGTATAGCCGGCATCACAGAGTCTGGTCATGAGGGGGAGACTTTCAGGCTGAGCGAGCGGCTCTCCTCCGGTCACCTCCACCAGGCGGCATCCGTACCGTTCTACTTTCTCCAAGACGGCGTTGAGGGGGGATTCCTGCCCTCCATAAAATGAGTAGTCGGTATCGCACCAGGTGCAGCGAAGCGGGCAGCCAGTCAACCGTACAAACACGCAGGGTTGTCCGGCATAGCTCGATTCACCTTGAATGCTATGAAAGATTTCGGTGATGCGCATAACTATAATGTCGATCTGATGAGCCTTGAGCTCTTGCAACAGATCATCGGATCAATAGTGTTCAATCATTTCCAATTGACGACCGGCCACCCTCGCCGGCTAGCCATGAGAGCCATGCCCCTGATCGGGTTAACCACCAAGGGATAGCCGACCAGTTCAAGAAGGTCGTAATCGCCGGGACTGTCGCCATAGGCGTAGGACCCGGCTAAATCGAGGCCTCGATCCTGCGCATGAGCGAGAATCAGCTCACGTTTGCCCTGGCCATAGGGTAGCGGGGGAATCAAAGCGCTGGTATAGAGGGAATCCCGTTGCTCCGGTTTCGCCGCGAAAATCGTCGGTACGTCCAAGAATTCTGCAAGAGGCTCAATCAAAAAATCGGGCGCGCCAGTCACAAGAATCAGCTGGTGACCGGCCTGGCGATGCGCGTCCAGCCTCGCGCGACCCTCTAGGGACACCTTGCCGATCATCTCGCTCTGACAGAACTCCTTCGCATAGGATTCGATGTCCGCAGGGCGCTTCCCTGCCAGATAGAGTTTTCGTTCCCGGAGCGAGTGCAGCGAGAACGGGGGCACATGCTGCGCCAGCCAGGCCGCGCTCCGGCTCAGCTCACCCCATCCCACCAGGCCGCGGCGCCATAAATACTGAAAGAATCGTACTTCGCTGGCGACTCCAGGCAGCAGTGTATTGTCGACATCGAACAGCGCGGCGACGGGCATGCCGACCTGCCGTTCAGCGGCATCATCAAGCGTGGAGGTGAGGATCTGATGACTCTGCACAACGTTGGGGGACCCAGTGAGTATGAGCCGCCAGATTCTACCGGAGCGACTATGGATTGACAAGGATTTTGGCCCACTTCTATAATGCGCCTCCCTCGTCGTCTAAACGACCTCTGATGCCGAAGTGGTGAAATGGCAGACACGCACGTTTGAGGGGCGTGTGGCGCAAGCCGTGCGGGTTCAAGTCCCGCCTTCGGCACCAACAGAGCATGCGATCCGTTTCTCTCCTCTCCAGCACAGCCTCATATCTCCTCATGCGGAAAAGATATTTTAGGGTCCGTACCGTTCTTCAGCCTCTCGCCCGTCGGCTCCAGACGGCTCGTAGCCCCATTTGCATCTAGACTTTTTACGACCTTCCATAGGACACTCGCACTCTCCGAAGCGACTGTGCAGAACCAACCGAGTAGGGTGGGCGCCATGCGGTTCTTGCAACCCAATCCGCACGCGGCACAGACGTTGCCGCTACACCGCTCAATATTCCACGACGAACCGTTAGGCCTCCAGACCCGAGAAGCTCTCTCGGGCCGGCACGATAAAGAATTCTCAACGCATGAGATGGCGCATCTCCTACTTCCCGTCCCGCCTTTCTCATCGGCACTCAGCCATCGTATGTTGTCATTAGCGCGCGGCAAGGAGTTGCTTCATGAGCTGTACCGACCATCTGCTTGAGATTGAATCCCTGCGGTCCCAGATCGCCGAGTTGTCACGGACGCTCGCTGAGCGAAACCAATCGATGCAGGTCCAACAGCAAAGCCTCGAACATGTGATGCAGGACCTTCGCGCACAGTCGGGCCTCTTGAAAGCCATTATGGAGAGCACCGCCGCCGACACTGGCGATGAATTCTTTGCCTCACTTGCCAGGCACCTCACCGCTTCCTTAGACATGCAATACGCCGTGATCGGGGAAATTGTGGACGGCACACCGGTGACCGTTCGCACTTTGGCCGTCGCCTCCGGGAACGCGCTACTCGACAATTTCGAGTACGACCTGACACAGGCCCCCTGTGGCACAGCGCTCATTGAATCCTTCTGGTGCTACGAACAAGGCGTCCAGGCCCTTTTTCCTAACTTTCCGCCATTGGCTACGCTAGGAGTGCACAGCCACTCGGGCGTCTCCATCCGGAACAAGCAAGGAGACGTGGTGGGCTTGATCGTCGTCATGGACACCAAGCCGATTACGAATCAGGAGCAGTTACAGGCGCTTCTCCACGTGTTTGCCCCACGCGTTGCTGCTGAACTGCAGCGCAAGGACACCGAGACTGCGCTCCAAGAACAAACCCGGCGCCTGGCTCATGCCCAAGCCCTCGCCCATCTCGGTAGTTGGGATTGGGAGATCGGGAGCGGCAGGATGGAGTGGTCTGACGAGCAGTTTCGAATCTTCGGTCATGAACTGGGCGCGGTTGCCACGACTCATGAAACCTTCCTGGCGACCCTAATGCCGGACACCCATGACCGTGTGCTGGCTGCCATGAACGCTACGCTTGTAGACCACGCTCCCTTTGATCTGGAATGTGGCATTGTACGGCCCGACGGTGAAGTCCGGGTCATCCATGCTCAAGGCGAAGTCCATCGGGATGCAACCGGCCACCCGCTCAGTATGGCCGGCACCGTCCTCGACATCACCGAACGGAAGCAGGTCGAAGGAGCGCTCCGGGCCAGCGAAGAACGGTGGCACCTGGCCGTGCAAGGGAGTAACGACGGCATCTGGGACTGGGACATCCAAACAGGTGCCGTCTACTTTTCCTCACGATGGAAAGCCATGCGCGGGTTCGCGGACCATGAAATTTCAAACCATATTGATGAGTGGCGAAGCCGTACCCACCCCGACGATCTCGACCGCGTACTCCAGAGCATCGACGTCTACTTGGCCAAACAGGCTCCGGAGTTCTGCGAAGAATATCGGGTCCAGCGGAATGACGGGTCCTACATGTGGATCTTGGATCGGGGCGTGGCCCTCTGGGATGGGCAGGGAAGACCGGTTCGGATGGCCGGTTCGGAGTCTGACGTCACCGATCGCAAGCGGGCAGAAGAGGCTCTGCGCGAAAGCGAAACCCGCAGCCGCTCGATTATTGAGACGGCCTTAGATGCAGTGATTGTGATCGATAAAGACGGCCTCGTCATCGGGTGGAATCCTCAAGCTGAAGCGATTTTCGGCTACTCCGCTCAGGAAGCGATCGGGCGCGACTTGAGCGAGACGATCATTCCCCTTCAATTTCGACAGGCCCATGCCGCCGGGGTTCAGCGTGCGTTTCAGAGCGCAGAATACCAGGGAATGAAACGGCGGCTTGAATTCTCCTCTCTCCATCGAGACGGCCATGAGTTTCCTGTGGAGTTTGCCATGGCCATGACCCATGTCGGTGGTCAGCCCGTCTTGAATGCGTTTGTACGAGATGTCACCGAGCGCAAACAGGCGGAGGAAGCGCAACGGATCAGCGAGGAACGCTTTCGTGCCGCGTACCACAACGCTTCTGTCGGCATTTCCATCTGCGATCTGACGGGGCGATTCCAGGAAGTCAATCGGGCACTATGCGAGATTCTCGGCTACTCCAAAGAGGAGTTGCTCGCCACAGATTTTCAGACGCTCACACATCCCGACGATCTGGCAAGCAACCTAGACCGAATTCGCATGCTACTGACGGGAATTGCTGTGCATCAGGTATTTGACAAGCGCTATATCAAGAAGGATGGGACCATGGTCTGGGCTCACGTGGGCCTCTCTGTCATACGAAATCATAATGGCGAACCCTCCCATTTGCTGGCCATGGTCCACGACATTACTGAGCGCAAGCAGGCAGAGAGCAAATTACAGCTCACACAATTCACGATCGAG
>JBDSKU010000188.1:0-6103 GCA_039916745.1 Nitrospiraceae bacterium | reverse complement strand
CAAGCCGATATGGATAAGACCCTTAAGGAATGTGCCTGACGTCAGGATCACAGCATTTGCCAGAATGTGATCGCCGTGACCCGTCACCACGCCTGTAATGGAACCGGCATGCGTTAGCAAGCGATCGACCGTTCCTTCACCGATCGTCAGGCCTGCCTGCAGGTGGAGCGTTCGCTGCATAGCATCTCGATACAGCTTCTTGTCGCATTGAACGCGGAGGGCTCGCACTGCCGGGCCTTTACTCGTATTGATGAAGCGGAATTGAATACCCGCTTGATCTGTGTTCCGCGCCATCTCTCCGCCCAGTGCATCGATTTCCTTGACCAGATGTCCTTTGGCAATTCCCCCGATCGCAGGGTTGCACGACATTTGGGCAATGCGGTCGTGATCCATCGTCAGCAGCAAGGTTTGCGCACCCATGCGTGCCGCAGCCAAGGCGGCTTCACAGCCGGCATGGCCTCCCCCCACCACAATGACGTCAACGACCTGTCCCACGTTCAACCCGCTCCTACTTGCCGATACAGAATTTTGAAAAAATCTGTCCCAGAATCTCGTCGGTCGTAATGGCGCCGGTAATTTCCCCAAGTGCGTCGGCTGCGGTACGCACATCGATCGAAACCAGCTCCCCGGGCATCCCACATTGCACGGACTCAAGAGCATGGCCTAAGGATTCAACCGCCCTGCGTAATGCGTCACGATGTCGTACGTTCGTAACCGTGGAGGTCTCCGCTGATTCAAAGCCCCCGGATACGAGCTGAGTACGAAGGGCCGACTTCACCGTCTCAATTCCCGAACCAGTTTTTGCCGATATACGGTATGCCAAATGGTCTGCAAGCGCTGAGTCCATCTCCAAAGTATCGGTTAGGTCCGCCTTGTTCAGCACCACAATATGTTTGCGATCTCTGACAAGATTCAACAGCTCTCGGTCATCGTTCGTGAGGGGCACAGTCCCATCCAGCACGACCAACAAAAGATCCGCCTCGTTTTGTGCCGTCCGCGTACGTTTTATTCCTTCCCGCTCAACGACATCGTCCGTTTCCCGCATGCCGGCCGTATCAACCAAACGAATCATCACTCCATCAAGATCGATAGATTCCTCAATCACGTCCCTCGTTGTACCAGGAATGGCGGTAACAATCGCCCGCTCTTCCTTTAATAGACGGTTTAAGAGACTGGACTTGCCGACATTCGGGCGCCCAAGGATAACGACATAGGCCCCTTCCCGCAAGATCCGTCCTTCCTGCGCCGTCGATTCCAGCTTCTGAGCTACGGCACAGGCCTCACTGACGATGCGCACGAGTTCCTCACGTTGAAGAAAGGAAATATCTTCACCCACAAAATCGATTCCCGCTTCAACATGGGCTAATACTGTCAAGAGAGAGGCCCGAGTCTGTTCCACCTCACGCGCCAGATCGCCCCGCAGATGGCGCTGAGCGATGTTCAGTCCGGCCGTCGATGTCGCCCTGATGGTGTCGAGTACCGCTTCTGCCTGTGAGAGGTCTAATCGTCCATTGAGAAAAGCTCGCTTCGTAAATTCTCCCGGCTCCGCCATCCTTGCACCAGACTCTATACAGACCTTGCAGACCATCCCGAGCACCAACGCACCGCCATGAGACTGGATTTCTACGACATCCTCTGCAGTAAAGGACCGCGGAGCCTTCATGTAGACTACGAGTGCTTCGTCAAGGAGGTCTGTTGCGGTCGTCCGTACCTGACCGAGTCTGAGGTCTTTCCGCTCGACCGCTGCAGGGCACACAAGATCGGCAAGATGAAGCGTATGAGAGGAAACCGATGAGAGGGGATGACCGGAACGTAATCGAACAACTCGAGACGCCACGACGAGGGCTTGAGGACCACTCAGACGAACGATTCCTATGCCGCCCTCTCCTGCGGGAGTCGCAATAGCACAGATGGTATCCTCGAGTCCTCCTTGCATGGTGACTCTTTCACCGCGTGACCGCTCCCGCTGCTGCCGGGCTCGTGCGTTCGTATGCAGCGGCTCGTGGGGAAGTTGTTATGTTAGGACTTTGTACCGCTGCTCAGCTCCGGGCCTGTCGTAATGAGCGTCTTATTGCGAAATAAAAACCGATCCGTGAATACTTGCTGGGAGATGGTCAGGACGTTATTTGTGAGCCAATACAACACAAGACCAGCAGGAAAGTTCACGAACAGAAAGGTCATAAACACCGGGAGCACCAACATGATTTTCGCCTGTGTCGGATCCATCGTGGTGGGCGTAATTTTCTGTTGAATCACCATCGTCGCCCCCATGATCACCGGCAGCACATAGTAGGGATCCTGCACCGACAAATCGGTAATCCAGAGCACGAAAGGGGCTTGGCGCAAATCGATCGTCATATAGAGGATATTAAATAGAGCCACAAAGACAGGCATCTGTAAAATCATCGGCAGGCAGCCGCCAACAGGATTTACTTTCTGGTCTCGATAGAGCTTGATCAGTTCTTTGTTCAGTCTGTCTCGGTCATCTTTGTATTTTTCCTGCACTGCAGCAACCTTGGGTTGGATCAGCTGCATCATTTTCATCGACTTGTAGCTCTTGTACTGTAACGGCACAAACAACAACTTAATCGCCATCGTCAGCAGAATGATGGTGACTCCATAGTTGTAGGTATAGTCATGAATGAATCGCAGCACGTAGAAGATCGGTTTGGCGACGGACTTCACAACCGTCCAACTGCCGAAGATGAACCATCCGAAATCGATGGTATCTTCCAAGCCCACGTTCAGCGAGCGAAGGGTGTCGTATTCCTTTGGGCCCGCATAGAGCTGGAGTGCGACCGACGATCCTATTCCCGGTGCTGGCATCCGTACGCCGGCAGATACAACCTTATCGCCTTCTTTCTTGGCCAATGCAGATGTCGCTTGTTTCGGCATCAAGACCGAAAGAAAATATTTGTCCTGTAAGGCAACCCATTGAACAGAGCCCTTTCGTTCAAGCTCGGTATCCGGAGTTTCTTTTTCGGCTTTGTCGTCGACAAGCGAAGCCGATCCGATTAAACCGATGAACCCTTCCCCCCATTCCACAATGCCAAAGTTCGTCCCCAATCCCACATCGTAGGATTCAGTCACTCCCTCCAGGGCAACCGAGACATCCACCACGTAACTATCGTGATGAAAGGTCAGTCGCTTCTCAACGCCGAGGTGAGTGGCGGGATCGTGAAACTGCATCGTGACATGCCCGACGGGATGTGAGGCATCAAGGAGGGTGAAATCCTTTTCGATGGTATAGAGGCCTTCTCGAATCGTCTTTTCGATGTCTGCGTTCGCAACCGTAATGGAGAGAGGGCCTCTGAACTTCCCCACTTGATATACGAGTTGTACCGGCTTCTCCTCAGGCGCTGCAGTATGGTATCGCTTCAGTTCCCAGCTCCGAATGACGCCACCACGATTTGACAGACCGACTCGGACCAGATCCGTTTCCACCGTGACCATCTGTTCAGATATGGCGAGCGATGCATTGGACGGCGCAGCGCCAGGTTTTTGTTCTACTTGGGGTGGGACGTTCACGTCGATTGAGGTGTTGTCCTGTCCCGTCACAGGAGTGGGAGATGATTCTGTCTCGATGGAGGATGGAGAACCTCGATCGGAAGAGCTTTGAATGGGCGGCGGCTCAGGGAGCCATCCCATCTGCTTGAGGAGCAGATCGTATCCCAAGATGATCGCTAACGACAGGACGAGAAAGATGACAACGCGTTTTTCCATGACCAATTGGTATCCGATGTGAACGACCAAGACCCTGCTACTTCACAGGATCCATTCCTCCGGGATGAAATGGATGGCACTTCAGCAGGCGGCAGACCGCAAGCTTAAGGCCACGGAGCAATCCGTATCGACTGATCGCAGTAGTCGCATATTCAGAACAGGTTGGATCGAAGCGGCAGGCGGGCCCCAGGAACGGCGAGACCCAATAGCGGTAACCAGCTAGCAGAGTCAGGCAGCATTGGCGCACACTAGTTCTCATGGGTTCGCAGCAGCCGTTGGCGATGGAGTGTCAACAGCCATGCTTCTTTCAAAACAGCAAATGGCTGCACAATCGAATCCCGCTTTGGGAAAACCACAAGGGCTTGTCCCTGAAGCAATTGACCTTGCACGTGTCGCGTGAGTTCTCGAAACAGGCGCTTGACCCGATTCCGGCTCACAGCTCCTCCGAATCGTTTCCCCACCACAATGCCGACCCGACTCCCGCTCACATCAGTCGGGCAAATCATCATGTTAAAGAAGGCGGTCGAGATTCGACGACCGTTCTTCTTGGCATACTCGATGTCGCGGCTGCGTTTCAGGAATAGAGCCCTGTCACCTCCACCCTGTAACATCACGATCATCCTGGGAGAAGGTCACGGTGCACAAAAATTCCCCTTCGAGACCAGATTCCCGGACTCGATCATGACCGCCTACCGTCATCCTGTAGAGGGAACGTCAGTGTTTGGGACACGTACCAAGGGGCAAGATTCCTCGTAAAGCCTAACTGGAACCCTGCTCAACCTATACGGTCAAGCGGGCTCGACCCTTCGCGCGACGACGAGCAATGACCCTCCGGCCGTTTTTTGTGCTCATCCGTTTACGGAATCCATGCTCACGTTTTCTCTTGAGGTTCGATGGTTGCGCAGATGTAAATGACATGCGATCACTCCTTGCCTAAGAAGACTCACAGATGAACGGGGCATTATAGAGATGGGGTTGCACCCTGTCAAATTCCTTGCTCACCAGAAACTGACAGATTTTCTATAAAACCATAAATGAAGGTACGCCATCTCTCATCAAAAGAAGGCATTGCATCCTCGTGTGTCTTCGGTAACTACTTATTTTAATTGAGGCACTTTTGTTGACGCAAGGGCTAGATCGCCCCATGATGTGGCAAGGCTCTAGGTATGTCATATCCAAATCATTGTAAGAGCGAAGTTTTTTTACATCTATCTCCGTGAGTTCACTGGCATTACCCTTGCGCATTACACAAGGTTTTCAGCATCTTGTATGCAAAGAGCATTGCCCGCAATCGAACATCATATGACCGCTGGCTATTAGTCGGCAACTTGAAGGGGAGAAAAACCATGAATTCACGATCAACGATGCTGCCAGTCCTGTGCGCCCTTCTGATGCTCACGGCCTGTGCGAAGCCGCCGACGGAACAGATCGCAGCAGCAGAGAAAGCCGTGTCCGAAGCGCAACAGAGTGGTGCCTCAACCTATGTCGCGGACGAATATGCCAAAGTTCAAGGCACACTCGCTGCGCTCAAGAAAGAAGTAAGCGATCAAGACGGCAAACTCGCAATATTCCGCGACTACGGCAAAGTCGAACAGCTTGCCGTATCAGCGAAGAGTGAGGCGGAACGACTCAACGCGGAGGCGACTAAGAAAAAGGACGAGGCCAAAGCCGCTGCACTTCAGGCACAGCAAGTCGCCCAAGAAGCCGTCGCGGCCACATTCGCGTTAGTTGCCAAAGCGCCTACGGGAAAAGATCGCGCCGCATTGGAATCAATCAAGGCCGATGCTGAGGCCCTCAAGGCATCCCTCAATCAGGTGCAAATGGCAATCGACACTGCAGACTATCCGGTCGCACAAACGAAGGCGATAGCCATTCACGAGAAGAGCCAGGCTGTCTCGCACGAAATCGAAGCGGCGCTTGTCAAGATCGGAAAAGGAAAGCCCTCTGCGGCGAAGAAGAAATAAGATAGACTGATCATATGCCTGGTTACGGTCTGCGGATAACATCGGTCGTCCTGGGGTGGGGAGCACTGGCATTAGCCGGTTCGCTGTCCGGCTGCGTAGAGGCCGTGCCTCAAGACGCGATCGAAGCGGTTGAAAATATTGATCGAGACTTAATGCAGCTGCGGGCGGCTGAGTTCTCGCCGAACGACTATGCCCAGTTTGCGAACCAATGGATGGCGCTAAAAAGTCGCGTTCAGGCCGACGAAGATCTGATCCGCTGGCCTTGGGAGCCCAATGACTTAGAAATCGCTCTTCGTCGGTTACAAGAAGAAGGGGCCCACACGGTTACTCGCCTCACAAAAGAGCGCGAAACATTGCGTCATTCAGCTGAAAGCAAGATTGCTCAGGTTGAGGATCGGTCACGGATGATGACCATG
>JBDSKU010000187.1:0-22663 GCA_039916745.1 Nitrospiraceae bacterium | reverse complement strand
CCACGACTGGTCGAACGTCTTCTGGCCATGGAGAGAAGTATAGAAAGGCACAAACTACGTGACAATACCAACGATGTAGGACTCGCCTCTCCAAAGGTGGGTGTTGACTCCCCCTAAAGGGTTAGGTATTATTTCCATTCTAGACTTACGTTCTCGATGTCTGTGTGCTACCTTAACAGAAAGCATTGGATTGTCTAGTATTGTTCTTGAAATAACCGCGAAAGCATCCCTCCTCCATGAGTGATTCCTCACTGCCCGTAGACCCGACAGACACTCTCGCCGATCAACGGGCAGGCGCAGGGATTGTTGTCCTCTCGGCGTCCATGCAACTCCTCCATATGAATCGGCAAGCCTCGGAACTGTCAAAACAGATCAATGCGGCCGAACATGGTGGAGGGAGCCTGAAGTCTGCCCATGGAGTCTTGCCTACTGCACTGACAGAACTCTGCGGGGAAATTATCAAGGCGCTCCATGTTCGTACCGAGGCAAAGGACTGGGAACAATTCGAGATCAAGCGTGTTGCAGGTAATCCTGAACAGCCAATCCTGTTGCGGGGATTTGGCCTCCCGGATCGAGGTGGGGTCCAATATGCGAGACTCGTGGTCACCTTAGAGGAGTTAGCGAGGCGGCAACAGCTCAATACCGATCAGGCCAAGGAAAAGTTCCAATTGACCAATCGCGAGCAATCCGTCATTGAACACCTGGCAAAAGGCTGGACAAATAAAGAAATCGCAAACGCGCTTCAGATTACTGAACAGACAGTGAAAGAACATATCAAACACATCATGAGAAAAACGAACTCCACGACCAGGACAGGCATCCTCGTTCATATCTTTAATTCGTAATCTGCCACAGTTACCTGCATCTAAAATCCCACAGTGCGCTATCTTCAACACATATAAATTTTCGCACATGATATTTTGCTCAATAGAATCATTAACTTGCAATACCAGTCCTTGGCCTGTCGATTGCACTGCTCCTATACTAACTAATAGTGGAAGGTTGAGAGCAACTCAATAGCAGGACAAACACCAGGGGTAGCATGAAAACAACTCAGCTCATACTCGTAAGCCTCTTAATCGTAGTAGCCGGCTGTCAGACCGGCCAACCGATAAAAACAGCCGTCATCGATAACGGAAGCTTCATGAGCCTCTGGGGCACCTACTCCCGCTGCCAAACCAGTACCGGTATCGACCAATTGAGAGAGGATGCGCTCGCATTAACAAGCGCGGCGAACCACGCGCTGGCTCAGGAGTCTTTCGTTCTTCCCCTGCCAGGGAAGCTTGGGAAATTCGTCTCCACTCCTGCAGCCCGATTCGCGGTAGATGTAAAAGCAATGGCTGCCGCCTGTTCTTTACGGGCCGGCGCTGCTGCCGTGGAAGCAGGAAAGCTTGATGTCGCCAAAGACCTTCTCAGGACCGTCCTGAACTACCAGCCCCAAGCTGAGTACGCCTACTACACCCTACAGGCGAAGGCCCTGCTTTCTGAGCTTGAGACAAACCTCGTTGAGGTTACACTCAACCTCCCCTAATCGGCTCACTCGCTGCTCCAACTATTTCCCCCTACGCCCCCGTGCGGCGCCCCTATCTGACCAACGACACAAACAGGCAATCGTAGGAGCTTGCCGAACGAGCCCAGGACACATCCGTACTCATCCCTGCCTCAACTAATTGCGCCCACATCGATCGGTCCTGATACATCGCTACAGTTTGGCTCAATACTGACAGAAGAGCGCTTGCCGTATTCTCTTCAACGTGGAACCCTGTTGCCTGCCCAGCCTGCTGAGCCTGGGCTGTCAATGGCACGACCGTATCGGCCAACCCACCCGTCTTTCTCACAACAGGAACAGTTCCGTAACGGAGGCTATAGAGCTGACTCAACCCGCAAGGCTCATAGCGTGACGGCATCACAAATACATCTGCTCCACCTTCGATGCGATGCGCAAGACCTTCGTCAAAACCAAGATAAAGTCCCATGCGATGCGGATAGCGTGCCTGAAGCGCCTGAAATTTAGCTTCGAGCTCTGGCTCGCCGGTTCCCAAGATCACCAATTGCAAATTCATCGCCATTAACTGTGGAATTATGGCCGCCACAAGATCTAACCCCTTCTGCGACGTCAGCCGTGCAATTACGCCAAGCAGTGGAACCGACGTTTCAGGAAAATGGAACTCTTGTTGGAGCGCCTGCTTACAGACCCGCTTCCCCGAGCGATCGGTCACTGAGTAGTTTGCAGGAAGGTAGGGGTCAGTTTCCGGGTTCCATCGATCGATGTCGATACCGTTCAAGATGCCAAGAAGTTGGTCCGCACGGTTGCGCAATACCCCCTCTAGCCCAAAGCCACATTCGGGCGTGAGAATTTCTCGCGCATAGGTCGGGCTGACCGTCGTCACATAATCGGCAAAGACGATTCCCCCCTTGAGCAGATTCATGGAACCGTAGTACTCAAGCCCCGCGGGCGTAAACAGCGACTGCGGCAGCCCGGTTTTCTCGAATTGCGCTCCAGGGAACACCCCTTGGTACCCTACATTGTGGAGCGTCAGTACGGTGCGCACACCCTGAATCTCCGGCCGATCTTGACCGATGGTCTTTAGGTAGACCGCACACAACGCCGATTGCCAATCATGCAGATGGAGGAGATGGGCCTTCCATTGATTCACAATTTGTTGATGTGCGATCACCTCAATCGTTGCGCGGCAGAAAAACACAAACCGGTCGAGATTATCCTGATAATCGGCACCGCGATCTCCGTACAACCCGGGCCGATCAAAGAAGGCCTCGTTCCAGACTGTCCATACGCGGACGTGGCGACCATCGTCGCCGACGGAAACGACATCTTCTTCGATCAGCGTGTCGATAGGCCCCTGAGGAGTCGGCACATGGAGACGACAGACAGGACGGAAGGATCGCCCTGACTCACTCAGACAACGATAGCGGGGGAGGAGGAGGAGGACGTCATGGCCAAGTTTTGCCAACTCAAGAGGCAACGCGCCAGCGACATCAGCAAGCCCTCCGGTCTTGGCATAGGGAACCGCTTCTGAGGAAACCATGATGAGATTCAAAGGATACTTGGTCACGGAGGGCCTACAAGACACAGACATTATGGAGCAGTCGGCACTTCAAACCTGGAGCGAAACTTGTCTTCATGCTGCCAGCTATGACCCAAGGCATGGAGCTGCGCCGCCGTCAACGCTTCGCGATAGACAAGCCGTTCTTCAAAGAATACGACCAGCCACCCGCGATCGGGATAGGCCAGAAACAACGCATCGCCGGCTTCAATATGAACCTCCCACCCTCGTGGCGGTTCTCCGCTCGCCAATCTCGACCGTGGCATAAGCGAATTATCTTTCATACCGAAGAACTGCATGAACTCAGCATGCTGATACGTCGGCGCGCCCCATGCCCCGACAAACGCGCGCGGGGTCAACTGATGGAGCACTAACTCATTATCTCTTATATGGCGCTCTTGCTCTTCCAACGACGGCATCCCGCTACAACCAAGTGTCGATCCAAGAGCGACCACCAGCACCATAACGACCCATTTCGAGAGTCTCAGACTATTGAGGACCCGGAACCGCTGGACACCACAAGCGGTCGCGTTGATGCCAGTACAATCTCTCACAACAGACGTCGGCTCCTTGGTTCACTAGGCTTCACAGGCTGACAGACATCGCACTGGCAAAGCCTCCGAAGGAGGGCATAGGAATAAATCCCTGTGTCGTGGCCGTCGCTCCATGTGAATTGCAGCGCATACCGCCCGACCGGCTGCACATCCTGCAACATGATCACGATGGGGACATCGTCCGGCTGCAAACGCCTGACGCCAGACCACTCGTCGACACAGGCGGCACAGGGACATTGCTGGCGGAGATACCGAACGGGATAGACCGCCTTGTGCCCATCGCTCCATTCGATACCCAACACACCCTTCTCGACCCAAGCCATGTCTTTCGGTTCACAAAGGGTCTCTGTCATGCCGAGCTGTCCCCTTTCACAACGAACAAACGGTTCGTCGTCACGACGGATACGAGAGAAAATTCACCGGAGGTAGCTGCCTGCCCGCCACAACAGTGACATACCCTTCAATCGCATTTTCCACCTCGTACCTGACTTGCCCGGCCGCCTTGAGGCGATCGACCACTGAAGGCGAGAGTCGCAAGGCCTGATGCAGAAAGGCCAGGCTCCCTCGCGAGAGCGGCAAACAGCGGAAGGTCTGGCGTGCAGCACAAACCATACAGACCAGGCCTCCTGAGAGAGGCGAGAACTGAGGTTCTCCCACCAACCGGCCCTTGCCACAAGCCGCACAGTGATCGGTCTCAGGGCGAAACCCGATAAGGCCCAGCAGACGAATCTGAAACAACAATGCTGTCAACGCCGGATCCTGGCTCGTGACTAACGCGCGCAGCCCCTGCTCAAGCGTCTCAAAGAGCGGCAGATCAGGATCCCCATCCGGTGTCACGGCACTTACCACATTCACCATCCGTGCAGCAGCGGTCATCAGCGTCAGGTCTTCTCGAAATCTCACGAACGGCTCCACGAGATCGACTTGAGAAATTCGAAAGAGCGAATCACCGGACTTTTCGAATAGATTCAGATGGCAAATGGTGAGCGGCTCAAGCGATGCACCGAGCCGGCTCTTCATCCGACGAGCTCCCCGCGCCACACCACGAACCTTTCCCATCTCCTTGGTATAGAACGTTACGATCCGATCCGCGTCGCCCCACTTCCGACTGTTCAGCGTGATGGCCGCCGTCTTGATCAGCGGCATGGGAATGACGTCCGTTGAGATACAAGACCAGCTTGGCGGCGAGACCGCATGGTCAGTGCCATTAGCGAAGGTGTTCCATAAATATCGTGGCCAGAGAGAGATAGATGGTAATGCCCGTGATATCATTCGCTGTCGTTACAAAGGGCCCGGCCGCCACGGCAGGATCCACCCCCATGCGCTTCAGCAGAATAGGCATGAACGTCGCCATACTGGTCGAGACCATGAACGCGATAATCAGCGACACACCGACAACCATACCCAGAAATGCCTGATGCCAAATCCAGCCCACGATCGTAAGAATCACGCCGCACGCGAGTCCCATCAAGAGCCCGACCTTGATTTCCCTGATAAATACGGTGCGCACATCCGTCAGCGCGATCAGCCCGGTTGCCAATCCACGAATGATGAGGGTCGAAGACTGAAGTCCGACGTTTCCACCCATGGCGGCAATGACCGGAATAAAACTGACGATGGCCACCACTTCCTGAATCGTATACCGGAACTCCCACAGAATCGCCCCCGAGAACAGACTGCCGACCAGATTCGTAAAGAGCCATGGGAGCCGGTGTTTCGCAGACGCGATGCTGGAAGACTTTGAGACCGAGTCCTCCTCGATCGCGCCGGCCATCTTCAGCATGTCTTCGGTCGCTTCTTCCCGGATCACGTCTACGACGTCGTCGACCGTAATAATGCCGACCAATGTATTGTCTTTGTCGATGACCGGGATCGCGAGCAAGTTGTAACTCGCCACCTGGCGGGCGACTTCCTCCTGGTCCATGTCGACCGTCACACTGATCACGTCACGCGTGGCAATATTTTTCAGCGGCGTCGTGGGAGGAACCGTCAACAACTGTCGTAGCGAGAGCACTCCAACCAAGCGCTCATCTTTATCGGTCACGTAAATATAAAACACCATCTCCGCATCCGTCGCCAGCTGGAGACGGCGAATGGCATCTTGCGCCGTCGCATCTTCCGGGAGCGCGAAGAACTCCGTCGTCATGATCCCGCCGGCTGTATCTTTCGGATACTTCAGCAGATCGGCGACTTCCGTAGAGTCCTCCGTCCGCATGAGCGAAAGGATCGCTGTGGCTCGTTCTTCCGGCAACACACCGAGGATATAGGCCACGTCGTCAGGACCGAGATCTTTGATTAGCCAGGCAATATCCGAGTGCAGGAGGTCCGCCAGCACTTGATTGATACTATCGCTGTCAAGTTCGCTCAGAACTTGACCGCGCTTCGACTCGCCCCGCACCAATTCAAAGACTTCCCGCTTTTCTTTGGGCGACGACAGATGCAGAATCACCTTGGCCACGTCGGCCTGATGCATCCGGCCCAGCATTTTCGCAAGATTGGTGATCGCACCACGCCGCAACAGCCGTTGTACCGACAACAACACGATGTCGGATTTGGTCCGACCTCGATCGGCCTGGTCACGCAGAGCGTCGCGGAGGAGATCTTTATCCCCCGGACGAGAGCGCGGATCCACTGGACTTGATTCTGCAATACGTTCTGTCGGCAACATCACGACCCTGCTAGTAGCCTAACTCGGTGAGGGCATGCTCATCTTCTCGCCATGCCTCCCGCACTTTTACCCACACCTGCAGAAACACTTTCATACCGAAGATTTGTTCCATCTCACGTCGTGCATCCGTCCCGACCGACTTAAGCCGCTCTCCATGTTTCCCTATTAAGATCGCCTTATGAGACTCGCGCTCGACCAGCACCGTTGCACTGATGCGCGCCAGCTTCCCCTCCTCGACAAATTCGTCGATTTCCACGGCAACGGAGTAGGGCACCTCCTCGTAGGTCTGATGCAGAATTTTTTCGCGAACGATTTCGGCCGCCAGAGTCCGCATCGACTGATCAGTGACGGTCTCTGCATCATAGGCCGCATCCCCTTCTGAAAGATGGGTCACGGTCACGGATAGTAACCGATCGACATTATCGCCTGTTTCAGCCGATACCGGCACAACGTCCGTCCACGCATATAATCTGGCGTAGGTCTCCATCACCGGCAGCAACTTGAGCTTATTGACCAGATCCACCTTGTTCAGCACCAAGATCACCGGGCGAGGACGCTTTCTGATCGCCCCTTTCACATGATCGATCACCAAGAGATCACCGGGACCAGGCGAACTTGTCGTGTCCATCAACACGTACAAGATATCTGCCTCCTCCAATGTATCGACCGTGGTACGAACCATGCGGCGATTGAGCAGATGTTGCGGCTTGTGCAAGCCCGGTGTATCGAGTAAGGCAATCTGCGCACCCGGTGCATGCACGACCCCAAGAATTCTCGTTCTTGTCGTTTGCGGCTTATCCGAGACAATCGCCACCTTCTGCTGAAGCAATTGATTCAGCAAGGTCGACTTGCCGACGTTCGGTCGTCCAATGATCGCGACTGTGCCAAACTTCATGGTGTTACGGGCGTGGCCGCTCCTGTGATAGTGGTGGAACCAATTGATAGACGGTTTCACCTTTGCGAACATAGCCGAGCTGTTCTCGTGCCAACTGTTCGATCTTCGCGGGATCGTGCTCCAGGCGATCGATCTCTCCACGAAGCGTACGGGCCGTCCGTTGTAACTCCTGAAGGTCCAAGTCCAACTGTTGGGCATGCTCACGCATGGACAAATAGCGCGGCAGCCCCATGTCGCCAAACACCAGGGCAACCAGCAACAGCAGACATGCGGCGCCGCCTATATAATGCGCGCCCGTCATCATACGACGTTGCCAATCGAGCCACTGTCGTCCACGGTTCTGCTTAATAATCATCTTCGTACACGCAGATCACTATCGCCCCGGCACCGCCTCACGACCACGATAGACGGCGTTGGCACCCAGCTCTTCCTCGATCCGGAGCAACTGATTGTACTTCGCCACACGGTCCGTTCGGGACAGCGACCCGGTCTTAATGAGCCCGCAATTGGTCGCGACCGCCACGTCCGCAATTGTCGTATCCTCTGTTTCCCCCGATCGATGCGAGATGATCGCCGTGTAGCCTGACCGTTTCGCCAGCTCAATCGCCTCCAACGTTTCCGTCAACGTGCCGATCTGGTTGAGCTTGATCAGAATAGAGTTCGCGATCCCTTCCTTAATCCCCTTGGCAAAGATTTTCACATTCGTGACAAAAATATCGTCTCCGACCAATTGGACCTTCTTGCCCAACTTCTCCGTCATCATCTTCCAGCCCTTCCAATCCAACTCGCTCAACCCATCTTCGATGGAAAGAATCGGATAACGATCCACAAGTTTTCCGTAATACAGGACCATCTCCTCAGAGGAGCGCTCAGGATTTTTTTCGGCTTCAAGGAGGTACCGCCCCTTCTCGTAAAGTTCACTGGCAGCACAGTCCAATGCGAGAGCGATGTCCCGTCCCGGCTTGTAGCCGGCCGCCTCGATGGCCTGCATGATCAGGCTGAGCGCCTCTTCATTCGATTGGAGATCCGGCGCAAATCCGCCCTCGTCACCGACGGCCGTGTTCAAGCCTTTTTTCTTCAGCAGCGACTTGAGTGTATGAAATACCTCGGTCGCCATCCGAAACGCCTCGCTAAAGCTCGGCGCGCCCACCGGCATGATCATGAACTCTTGCAAATCCAACCGATTGTCGGCATGGGCCCCGCCATTGATGATGTTCATGAGCGGCACCGGCAACACTCGCGCATTCGTCCCACCCAGATATCGGTAGAGCGGCTGGCCTGTTTCAGCCGCCGCCGCCTTCGCCACGGCCAACGATACGCCGAGAATCGCGTTGGCGCCGAGCTTGCTTTTGGTTTTCGTGCCATCCAGGTCGATCATCGCCTGGTCGATACCGACTTGGTCGAACGCTTCCTTCCCTAACAGCTCCGGCGCGATCAGCTTGCTGATATTGGCGACCGCCTTCGATACGCCTTTCCCCATCCAGCGCTTCTTGTCGCCATCGCGCAATTCGATGGCTTCTTTCTCGCCGGTCGAGGCTCCGGACGGCACCGCCGCCCGCCCACGCGCACCACTCTCCAGCGTGACCTCCGCCTCGATCGTCGGATTCCCTCGTGAATCCAGAATCTGCCGTCCCTTCACATGTACGATTCCACTCATGCTCGTTTTCTCCTCCGCAATCGAGTTCCGTTAGAACACCAAGACATGATCAACCAGATATCGCGCGTTCTATTCGACCAATACTATTTCAGCGACAAACTCGTCATGATCGATGTCGGTCGATGCCTCCATCAAGTTGCTCATGATCGAATCGGCAACCTTGAGGATTTCTTCATCCGATTGATATACGAGCTCCAGGGGATACAAGTGCCTGGCTATTGATGACCTCTATGCATATCGAACGAGCACATTCCGATCCCGTGCGTCGCACGAACAAGGAAGGCCTACTGCCCTCACACCAGCTTCTTCTTCAACAAGTCATTGACCTTCCCCGGATTCGCCTTGCCGCCACTCGCCTTCATGACCTGCCCGACGAGGAATCCCAGCACTTGTTGCTTCCCCTCTTTGAACTGCGCCACTTGCGTCGGATTCTTCGCGAGGACGTCGCCAATGATCTGGTCGAGCGCCCCTTCGTCGGATACTTGGATGAGCCCCTTCTCCTGAACGATCTGTTCTGGCGTCTTTCCACTACTATAGACTTCAGGGAAAATCTCGCGTGCGACTTTCAGACTAATCGTCCCCTGCTCGACCAACTGAAGCAGACTGACCAGCCGTTCAGGTGATACCGGCGAAGCGCTTGCATCGGTGCCGGAGTTATTCAATTCTCTAGTCAGCTCACCCATCACCCAATTACTCACCGTCTTGGGCTGATTGAACAACTTCACCGAGGCCTCAAAGTAGTCGGCCACCGCCTTCATCGCGGTCAACAGGCCGGCATCGTACTCAGACAGCGAAAACTCGCTGACAAATCGTTGCATTCTCGCTGCAGGCAATTCGGTGACCTGCTTGCGACAACCCTCAATCCATTCTTTCTCGAGCTTGAGTGGCACCAGATCGGGATCGGGGAAGTAGCGATAGTCGTGCGCCTCTTCTTTCGAGCGCATGACCGCCGTCTCGCCGCGCTCAAGATTCCAGAGCCTGGTCTCCTGATTGATTTTCCCGCCCTCATTCAGCACCTTCGTCTGGCGCTTGATCTCGTATTCAACAGCGTCCTTCACGAACTTGAACGAATTGATATTCTTCAGTTCGACCTTCGTCCCGAATTCCTTCTGGCCCAACGGACGGAGCGAGAGGTTCGGCTCGCAGCGGAAGCTCCCCTCATCCATATTGCCGTCGCAAACTTCAAGATACATCAGTACATCGCGGAGGCCCTTCAAGTACGACACCACTTCATCGGCCGACCGCAAGTCCGGTTCCGTCACGATTTCCAGCAGTGGTGTCCCCGCCCGATTCAAATCGACGCGACTCCCGTTCGAACCGGCGACGTGGACACTTTTCCCCGCATCTTCTTCCAAATGGGCACGACGGATACGAACCCGCTTCGGACCTTCACTCCCCGCAACCTCAATCCAGCCATGCTCGCAGATCGGCGCCTCGTATTGCGAAATCTGATAGCCCTTAGGCAAATCCGGATAGAAGTAGTTCTTGCGCGCGAAGAGATTGCTCGCCGCGATGGTACAATTCAATGCTAAGCCAGCACGGACCGCCATCTTGACCGCCGCCCGGTTAATCACTGGCAAGGTGCCAGGGAGCCCCAAACAGAGGGGACAGGTCTGGCTATTAGCCGTACGCCCGAACGTAGTCCCGCAACCGCAAAACAGCTTAGACTTCGTCCGTAGCTGCGCATGCACTTCCACACCAATGACGACCTCGTATATCATCGTTTAGCTACGATCCTCTCCATGCAACCGATCACGCTCCCGTCGCATCGCCTCACGTCCGACGTCGAAGGCCTCGCGCAGAACCGCTTTCTTCGAGTCCACAAATTCCTTCCCCTTCTCCACGGCTTCTTCCAACGCTTCGCCTGCACGGCCAGCGAGATCCTGCAGATCGCCTTCCGCGCGACGGGCATACCCACGCAGCTGCTCACGCGACTCGCGTCCGGTCTGTGGAGCCAGCAAGAACGCCGCCACTGCGCCGAGCGCGGCGCCGCCCAGGAATGCTAATACGACTGCTGACGATGAGGATCCTCGATCATCCGCCATTGTGATGCCCTCCTTCACCTCGAAACCGTTCTTTCATCACTTGCGTTGCCGCTTTAAATCCGGCGACCACGCTCGCCACATTGGTCAACATCGATCCACTCGAGCCCCTCACGACATCGTGCACATGCTGAACCGATTCCCCGACTTCTCCGACCGCATGCAAGAGCATGGCTGCATGTTCGACTCCCCCGCGGGCCTGTTCGGTCAGATCGTTCAAGCTTTGACTCATCGCGCGAATTTCGCCGATCAGCGGCGGCAGGTCATGATTCAGTTTGACCAGAAGCTGCTCGGACTCTGCCACCGTCTTGCGGAGCTGAATCAGCACGGGCACGAGATAGCCCACCAATACCGCAAATGCAAGAGCCACAAGCATCGCAGCGATTTCGATGATCGTCATATTCTTGCTCCTACGAATCCATTACCCCTGTGCACCTGTATTCCCCTACCTCTCATCGCACGACCGGCTTTTTCGTTTTCCATTGCGTACTCTGTTCGTAGGCGTAGGCCGCTCGCAACAGCGTCTCTTCTTCGAAGGGCCGACCGATCAGCTGCAACCCGATAGGCAACCCGGCCTGGCTGAATCCGCAGGGCAACGAGATTGCCGGCACACCGGCGAGATTCACCGAAATGGTAAAAATGTCCGACAGGTACATCTGGAGCGGATCATCCGCTTTCGCGCCGAACTTGAATGCCGGTGTGGGTGTCACAGGCGTCACAATAAGATCGACATCCTGAAACGCCGCCTCAAAATCTTGGCGAATCAATGTTCGCACCGCCTGCGCCTTACCATAATAGGCCTCATAATAGCCGGCACTCAGGACATAGGTCCCCAGCATGATCCGTCGTTTCACCTCGGGTCCAAAGCCTTCCTCTCGCGTCTTCATATACAATTCAAGCAGGTCTTTGGTCTCTTTAGCGCGCAGCCCGAACTTCACCCCGTCATAGCGGGCTAAATTTGAGCTGGCTTCGGCCGTGGCAAGCACGTAGTACGTCGCCACCGCCGCGTCCGTCCGCGGCAACTGGATTTCCTTAATCTCTCCTCCAAGTGCTTTCAGCTCCTGGATCGCCGCCCGCACGGTCAGCTCTACGTCAGGGTCCAACCCCTCCGCAAAAAACTCGACCGGCACACCGACCTTCAGCCGCTTGAGATCTTTCTTTTTGAGCGCCTTGAGATAGTCCGGCACCGGAACATCAGCCGATGTCGAATCCAACGGATCGTGACCGGCGATCGCTCCGAGGAGGAAGGCTGAATCCGTCACATCTTTCGTAATCGGTCCGATTTGATCGAGCGAAGAGGCGAACGCAATCAACCCGTACCGGGAGACCCGCCCATAGGTCGGCTTGAGACCCACGACTCCGCAAAACGCCGCCGGTTGACGGATCGACCCGCCGGTATCAGACCCTAAGGCCGCGGCGCATTCGTCGGCCGCGACAGCCGCGGCGGATCCCCCGCTGGATCCACCGGGGACATACTGCAGGTTCCAGGGGTTGCGGCTGGGACCAAAGGCCGAATTTTCCGTTGATGAGCCCATCGCAAACTCATCGAGGTTGGTCTTTCCAAGGAGGAGGTAGCCCTGAGTGCGCAACTTCGCAATGACGGTGGCATCGTATGGCGGAACGAAATTCCCGAGCATCTGGGACGCACACGTCGTGCGCACACCCTCAGTACAGATATTATCTTTGATCGCCAGCGGCATCCCCATCATCGGCGACGTCCTGCGCCACCCTTTCAACGACGCATCGAGCGCGCTCGCTTGCGCCATCACTGAGTCTTTGGCCTGCGTGATATAGGCCTTCACCTTGGACTCCACCTGGCCAATCCGCAATCCATAGGCGCGAACGATCTCCGTCGCGGTGACTTCTCCAGCGGTAAACTTCTTATGAAGCTCGTAGAGCGAGAGTTTATGAATCCCCATCAGTGTTTCGTCTTTCCTGAAATCATCTGGTTCTTCTCGTTGACTCGAATAATTTTAGGCGCATGCCGCTTCAGCTCTTCTTCTGAATAATACTCGTAACAGAAGATGATGATCTGATCGCGCACCGCGCCTTTCCGCGCTGTCGGCCCATTAAGGATAATCTCACCCGCGCCACGCTTGCCAGCCATGGCATAGGTCATGAAGCGCTCGCCGTTATTCAAATTCGAGCAGACGATCGCCTCATAGGGCAAAATCCCTGCTGCCTCCATCAGATCCTCGTCGATCGTGAGACTGCCTTCATAGTCGAGGCAGGACTCTGTCACCGTGGCCCGATGAATCTTTGACCGCAACATTTGCCTGAACATTCAAACCTCGTTTAAAGGGGTTGTCGATCTTCAATAATTTTCGGCACCACAAAAAACCCGTCTGCCGACTCCGGCGCATTGGCCACTGCCCGCTCGACGGATAAGGACGGCCGCACGTCATCAGGACGAAACACGTTCACTTGCCCCAATACTGTCGCCGTTGGTTCGACACCAGCCGTGTCATACTGCTTCAACGTCTCCACATGCGTAAGGATCTGGCTCAGCTGTTTCGTGAACGCCGCCTTTTCGATATCCGTCAACTCCAGTCGTGCCAACTTCGCAACCTTCTCAACTTCCTGCTTCGTAATTTCCATATTTCCTCACTTATACATCCCACAGGATGTTCAAAATCATCATCCAGCAAAACCGCAGACGTCCCCTCGGGGTACGTTGAGGGTTTTGCCGAGCCGAGAGCGACGCTGGGGACGATGTTCAACATCCTACCTATTCTACCGTTACGCTCTTGGCCAGATTCCTGGGCTGATCCACATCCGTGCCACGCAGCACGGCGATATGATATGCCAGGAGCTGCAGCGGGATCGTAAACAGAATCGGTGACAGTAAAGGATGAGTGTCAGGAATCGTGAAGACCGCATCGGCGATCTTCCCCAACTCCCGCTCGCCTTCCGCAACCAACGCGATGACCGGTGCATGCCGGGCCTTCACTTCCATCAGATTGCTCACGGTCTTTTCGTACAAGCGATCCTTCGGCGCCAACACGACCACCGGCATGTCCTTATCGATGAGCGCGATCGGGCCATGCTTCATCTCTCCAGCGGCATAGCCTTCCGCATGAATGTACGACACCTCTTTCAGCTTCAACGCTCCCTCGAGTGCAATCGGAAAATTAATGCCGCGACCAAGGAACAGAAAATTGCGCTTCTTGTAGTACCGTTTAGCAATCGCGACGATCTCCGCCTCGCGACCGAGCACCCGCTCAACCAAGACCGGAAGCCGGACGAGACGATCAAGCCAAGCCTTGCCGTCCGCAACCGACAAGGTTCCACGCACACGACCCAAATGCAGCGCCAACATATAGAGCGCCGTGAGCTGCGCAGTAAAGGCTTTGGTCGAGGCCACACCGATTTCAGGACCGCAATGGGTGTAGAGCACACCGTCCGACTCGCGGGCCAGCGTACTGCCCACCACGTTCACAATCGAAACGACTTTCGCTCCTTTTTCCTTCGCTTCACGGGCCGCAGCCAATGTATCTGCCGTCTCGCCGGACTGCGAGATGGTAATGAACAGATCGTCCTTCCCGACCAGCGGATCGCGGTAGCGGAATTCGCTGCCGATATCGACCTGCACCGGCGTACGCACCATCTCCTCCAACAGATATTTCCCCACCAGTCCCGAGTGCCATGAGGTACCACAAGCGACGATCCAGATCCGTCCGACGGCGGCAAATTCTTTCGGCGTCAGTCCGATATCCGGCAGGTCCGCCTCGCCGGTGTCATAGGAATAGCGCCCCCGCATCGTATCGAGAATCGTCTGCGGTTGTTCGTGAATCTCTTTCAACATAAAGTGCGGGAATCCGCTCTTTTCTGCCGCAGAGGCATCCCAGGTAATCTTGGTCGGCTTTCGCTTAACAGGATGTCCCTCGATATCGGTAAAATGAATCTCACTCGCGGTCACGACTGCCACATCGCCCTCTTCGAGGTAAGTCACGTCGCGGGTATGGGCGAGCATGGCCATGACATCGGACGCAACGAAGGACGCCTTGGCAGTTTTGCCCACAACCAACGGGCACCCGGAGCGCGCCGCGATCATGGTTCCCGGTTCCCGCTCCGAAATGACCGCAAGCGCATAACTCCCTCGCACATCCTTGGTCGCCGCTCGCACCGCCTCGGCCAGTTTCATGCCCTGCTGGAGATATTTATCGATCAGATGGGCGACCACTTCCGTGTCCGTTTCCGAATGAAACTTGTAGCCCTCTTTCTCCAATTGCTGTTTTAGTGGCTGGTAGTTTTCGATGATGCCGTTATGCACGAGCACGCAGCCCTTCGACCGGTGCGGATGGGCGTTTTGCTCGGAGGGCTTCCCGTGTGTCGCCCATCGCGTGTGACCGATCCCCACCGTGCCGTTCAATTCTTTTTCTTTGAGCGACTTCTGAAGATTGATGAGTTTGCCGACCGCGCGCCGGACGTCAATCTTCTCGCCTTGCAGCACAGCCACGCCGGACGAATCGTAGCCTCGATATTCCAGCTTGGCTAACCCGCCGATGAGAATCGGCACCACCTCTTGATCGCCCACATATCCGACAATTCCACACATAGAGTCATCTACCTCCGCGTTTTCGACTGGCTCTTCAGGGGCTTCTTTGTCTCCACTGGCAAGACCGCCGGCCCACCCTGATGTTGGGTCGTCATGGCCCGCCTACGTGCGGCCCATCCCGCCCGGTTCACTTGAGGTACCCGAGCAATCACCAGCGCATCCGCAGGCACGTCCTGTGTCACCGTCGTCCCGGCTGCGATAATGGCGCCCGCACCCACCGTCACCGGCGCGATCAACTGCGTATCGCTGCCGAGAAACACCCCATCTCCGATCACGGTCTGAAATTTGTGTACGCCGTCGTAGTTACAGGTAATGGTGCCGGCGCCAATGTTGACCCCTTTCCCAATTTTTGCGTCGCCCAGGTAACTCAGATGGTTCGCCTTCGATCCTTCTCCCAGATCGGTTTTTTTCATCTCGACGAAGTTCCCGACCTTAGCCTTCTTCCGCACCACTACACCGGGACGCAGATGGACAAAGGGCCCCAGATGCGCGTCGTCTTCAATTTGAGAGTCGGCAAAGACGCAGTGATCGAGAATCTCCACACCATTACCAACGGTGCAATTCGTCAGCCTAGTATAAGAACGCAGGACAGAGTCTTCCCCGATAATCGTGGTACCTTCGAGCGTCACGTTGGGATACAGCACGGTGTCTTTCCCGATCGTAACCGTTGCATCAATCCAGGTTGAAGCCGGATCGATCATCGTCACCCCGCTGTCGAGCCATCGTTCTCGAATCTGCTGCCGCACCGCCTGTTCAGCCATCGCAAGCTGTCTGCGCGTATTCACGCCAAGCCCTTCGTCTGGATTGTCGAGGACCACAGCGGCCACAGGCCGTCCCTGCTCTGCAGCGAGACGGATGATATCTGTCAAATAATATTCCCCTTGGGCATTGCTCGGGTCGAGCTTTTCCAACGCGCTGAAAAGAAACTCCCCGTCGACGACATAGGTCCCCACGTTGACTTCGCGAATCGCCCGCTCCCCGTCGCTGGCATCGCGATCCTCGACGATACGAGAGACCGCCCGCTCGGCTGAATGGGTTCGCACGACGCGCCCGTAGCCACTTGCGTCTTCAAGCACCGCCGTCAGAATAGTCACCGTCGCACGTTCCGCCTGATGCATACGAAGGAGCTCCCGCACGGTCTTGTCCTGGAGCAGCGGTGTGTCACCATTCAAAATCAGATAATTCGATGGGGCGCCCCGCTTGCCCACCGCAAACGCCGGACGGCTCTGCAAAACCGCATGCCCAGTACCCAATTGCTCACGCTGTTCAACAATCGCCACGGGGGAGCCGTTGTTCACTGTTGACGTCGCACAATCGATGACCTGCCGAACCTGATCGGCCTGATGCCCCACCACGACTGCCACGCGATCCCCGGCAACGCGCAATCCGAGCCTTACCGAATAGAGTACCATCGCCTGTCCTGCCACCGGATGCAGTACCTTCACCTGCTTTGACCGCATGCGCGTTCCGCGCCCTGCCGCCATCACGACCACCGCAAGACCGGCGATCGCCCCCTGCTGGTCCACAGCAATCGGCTTCTTCATCTTTGAGGCTGTCGTGGTTTGTGAACGGCTCATCCAATCGGCACTCCCGCTTCGGGCTGTTTCACCATCCCCTGCTTCGTCGCAGCCGTCACGGCCGATGCCAGAGACGTAGACGGTGAGCACAGCCCGCCTGAAACGATCAACTTCATCGCCTCTTCCACACTCATATCGACAGCGGTGACTTCATGTTCCGGCACCAAGAGGAAATAACCCGACGTCGGATTCGGTGATGTGGGTACGTACACGTGGATCAGCGGCTCCTGCGCGAGATCTTGCATCTCCCCTTTAGTCACCCCCGTCACGAAGGCAAGACAATAATGGCCATTCTTGGGAAACTGAATCAGTACGACGCGGTTATATGAGGGCTGATCCGAAAACGACACAATATCCATCATGGACTTTAACGTCGAGTAGATGCCCCGCACGAGTGGAACACGATTCAGGAACTCCTCCCACCACTTCACAATTTGCCGACCCATAAAATTGGTGGCAAACAGTCCGGCCACAAAGACCAAGAGGATCAACGCCAGAATCCCTAACCCCGGCACATAATGACTCGGCACCAACCGGACCAGAAGATCCCCCAGAATGCCATCGACGGCCACGAACAGGGTCTTCAAAATAAGGACGGTTCCCCAGATGGGGATAATGACGAGCAGGCCCGTCAGAAAGTAGCGTTTTAGCGAGGTTTTCAGCATACATATGAGCCGATGGACGTAGACGGTCATCATACAGAGATTTACGAGGGCCTCGCAAGCCTTTTCTTGCTATTTTCAACAACTTGGAATACCATCCGGCCCGTTTTCTTCACTGGCGATGGGGCCGACACGATGGGGACAAAGAGGCCGAAGACTCGCGGCCGTTTCATTACCCTCGAGGGGGTCGAAGGCAGCGGGAAAAGCACCCAAATCCGCCACCTCGCGGACGTGCTCACTCAAGCAGGCTATCATGTACTCCAAACCAGAGAACCCGGTGGCACCGCAACCGCCGAAGCGATTCGCCAGATCCTCCTCACGGCCTCATCACACGACCCCATGACGCCTCAAACCGAAGCCCTGCTGGTCCTCGCGGCAAGACAGCAACATGTTACTCACCTCATCGAACCGGCATTGAGACGTGGCACCGTGGTGCTCTGCGACCGATTCTCCGATTCCACTCTGGCCTACCAGGGATATGCACGGGGCCTCGATCTTCAGTGGTTGCGAGCGGCCAACGAAGTCGCGGCCAACGGACTCACGCCGGATCTCACACTCGTCCTCGACCTCCCGGTTTCCGTGGGCCTGGCCAGACGGCGAGCCGATCGTGGAGAACAGAATCGGCTCGACCATGAGACTGAACGCTTTCACCGAAAGGTGCGCCGGGGATTTTTGACGCTCGCCGCCGAAGAACCTCACCGTATGACCATCGTGAATGCCAATCGCCCCGCGCAAGATGTTCAGGGCCAGCTCACCAAGATCGTGCTAGGGTGGATGACGCGACACCGTCGCCCGCCACGCCGCCGGAGCTAACATGCCCTTTCGCGATTGTATCGGACATCAACAATCCATCGCGCTGCTACAGGCCGCCGTCACCCATCAGCGATTGGCACATGCCTATCTGTTCCACGGTGAGGAGGCGATCGGGAAACAATTGACGGCGATTCGCCTGGCACAAGCGCTCAACTGCGAGCAGCTTCCTGTCGAGGAAGGGATCGACAGTTGCGGCACCTGCCGATCCTGCCAACAGATCGAAGCCCGCACGCACCCGGACTTTTTTGTCATCGAGCCGGACCCGGAACAGGCCACCCGGCAAATTAAGATTGAGCAAGTCCGCGACATCGAACACCAGATCATGTACCGTCCACTCATCGGCGAGCGGAAGATCTGCTTGATCAACGACGCCGACCGCATGACCATCGGCGCAGCCAACGCGCTCCTCAAAACGCTGGAGGAGCCACCGGCCCATAGCCTCTTCCTCGTCATTTCAAGTCGCCCCGCCGCCCTCCCGGCGACCGTCCGATCGCGCTGTCAGGCCCTTCGTTTCACGACACCGGCTCGCACACAGGTGGAAGCCGCGCTCATCCTGACGGGCAACATCCCTCCCGCAGACGCGCGATTCCTCGCCATCATCAGTGAGGGTCGTATCGGAGAAGCCCTCACCGCCGAGGTGAAAGACACACGCGCGCGACAACAAGAACTGGTGAACTTAGTCCGTCCCGAATCCCTGCAATCGATCGGGTCCATCCTGACCTCGGCGGAAGCGATTGCGAAAGCCGACCGTGCCCAGGACATACTCGCCTGGCTGGCCCGCTGGATCCGCGACCTCGTCCTGATTCAAGTCGGAGGAGACCGCGACCAATTGCTCTATCTTGACGATCTCGCGACACTGGAAGCCTACGCGCAGCAAGCCAACACCGATTTACTGCTGGACCTGCTCCGTGAAATTGAGATGACCGAGCAACGCGCGACCAGGCACCTCAATCTCCACATGGCGCTGGAAATGATCTTGCTCCGCCTGCGCGACGCGGTAGCCCTGCCATCCGTCTCTCTGCCGGTCTAGGAGCCTGTCCGGCATTGCCCATTCTACTGCGGCGAACAGTAATGCACGGGCACCTGCTTTGTTCTCGGCCCCGAAAAACCCTCAACGTATTCCTCGAATACGCCTCCGGTTTTTCAGAACCTGCGGTCGCGCATCTGCCCGCGCCCTCTCCGCCTCGTGACGAGCAGCAAAGCCTGACAGGCTTCTAGCTTTCGCCGTTTATTACCTGTTATCTTTTGTCACGCCCCATGAGTCATCCCAACAGCTTCTACATCACGACGCCAATCTATTACGTCAACGACGTCCCGCATATCGGGCATGCCTATACCACCGTGGCGGCCGACGTCCTCGCTCGATATTGGCGGCTGCGAGGACGGGACGTCTTCTTTCTCACCGGGCTCGATGAGCATGGACAAAAAGTTCAGCAGGCCGCAGCCAAAGCCGGCATCGACCCTCAGGCCCATTGCGACAAACTGGCACCCCAGTTTCAGGAGCTGTGGAAACGACTGAATATCTCGAACGATGCCTTCATCCGAACAACCGATGCCCCACACAAGTCAGTTGTGCAACGATACCTTCAAGACCTCTTTGATAAGCAGCTGATTTATAAGGCTGACTATACAGGATGGTACTGCACGTTTGACGAACGATTCTGGACTGAAAAAGATGTCGAGAGTGGACTTTGCCCTGACTGCAAACGGCCGGTCGAACGCATCAGCGAGCACAACTATTTCTTCAAGATGGGGCAATATCAAGATCAACTGATCGAGCACATCAAGGCACATCCCGACTTCATCCGTCCTGAGTCCCGCCGGAATGAAGTCCTGGGATTTCTCACCACGCAGAAGCTCGGCGACCTCTCGATCTCCCGGCCCAAGTCACGGCTCTCCTGGGGCATTGAATTGCCTTTCGACAAGGACTACGTCACCTATGTCTGGTTCGACGCCTTAGTCAATTACATCTCAGGACTAGACTATCTTCCCTCGGCTCCGTCACAGAATCGATATTGGCCTGCCTCAGTCCATTTGGTCGGAAAAGACATTCTCACCACCCACGCCGTCTATTGGTCTACGATGCTCATGGCACTAGGCCTCCCGCTACCCGAAACGATCTTTGCGCATGGCTGGTGGACGGTCGACGGAGAAAAAATGTCGAAGAGCCGGGGCAATGTCGTCGATCCCAACAAGATGATCGATGAGTTCGGCGCCGACGCGTTCCGTTACTTCTTATTTAAAGAGGTACCGTTCGGACAGGATGGCGACTTTTCGCAATCTGCAATGGTGACCAACATCAACAGCGACCTGGCTAATGGGATCGGTAATCTGTTGAGCCGGACATTGACGATGATTGAACGGTTCGCCCACGGAACCATTCCTGCGGCAGGAACGCCGGCCCTTCCAGAGCTTGAAGCCAGAATTACTACCACAGCGACAGACCTCCCTGAACGAATCGATCAGGGGTATCGCACACTCGCCTTTCGCGAAAATCTCCAGGCCATCTGGGAGCTCATCGGCCTCTGTGACGAATACATCGATAAGGCTGCACCGTGGAAACTCGCAAAGAATCCCGAAGACCAACCACGCATCAACACCGTGCTGAATACGGCATCGCGAGCACTGCGATTACTCTCTGTACTCATGTATCCCTACATGCCCCACACGGCGAGACAACTTGCCCAGCAACTCGGTCTTTCATTCGATTTCTCAAAACCGATACTACCTACAGCCTATGAATGGGCCGCACCACTTGCTGAGATTAAGATCTGCAAAGGCCCGGGCCTCTTTCCTCGTATCGAATCAAAACCACAAGGAGTCAAAACCGTGAGTGACACAGCCATTCCCCCGCAGCCAACAGTAGCGACGCCTGCCCCGGCCACTGCCGCAGCACAGGTCGCGCCCCTAGCAGCAGCCGCTCAGGCCCCGGCAGCACCGGCGCAGATCACCATCGATGACTTCATGAAGATTCAACTCAAGACCGCGAAGGTCATCAGTGCAGAGCGCGTCCCGAAGTCGGAGAAGCTGCTTAAGCTACAAGTGTCTGTCGGTAGTGAGCAGCGGCAGATCGTCGCAGGCATCGGCAAGAAATACGAGCCTGAGGCCCTGATCGGGAAAATGATCATCATCGTCGCCAACCTCAAGCCGGCGAAGCTCATGGGCATCGAATCGCAAGGCATGGTCCTGGCTGCAGGCGACAGCGAAGTCCGTGGCTTGGCTACCATCCTTGAGGAAGTTGACCCCGGCACCAAGGTGAAATGAACCTGGCAGTTGCCACAATTAGATTACTGCTTCTCTGTAGTGCTGCGCTGATACCCCTCCCCTGCCTCGCGGCCCAGGCCAAAGGAGACCCCCTTCTCGATCTCCATCTGAACGAACCACAATCCACGACCGTCTTGGTCCGCGTCGTGGGCCACGGATCGATGGTTCTCGGCCGCGAGGTCGGAAACGCCCGCGTCACGATCACCGACGTGGCCACCAAACAGATCCTGGCCACCGGCATTCAGCAGGGCGATGCCGGCGACCAGAATCAAATCATGCGGACGCCGCGCCTCATGGAGGAGCCACACTATAGCTCACGGCCCGCTGCAGCTTTTTCCGCGACCTTCGACCTGCTCCGTCCCACGCTGGTTGAGGTGACCGCGGAAGGACCGCTCGCCTACCCCGCATCGTCCCAGCGCGCGTCGACAACCGTGTGGCTCGTTCCCGGGCAAGACACGACCAACGACGGGATCGTCCTCCACCTCTACGGCTACATCGTTCAAATCGAACATCCTCAACCAGGCGAGTCATTGATCGCGAGAAACGATGTGATCCTGCGCGCCTCAGTCCGGACCCTGTCCGGAGCGCTCGTTCGCCCGCACGGAGACTGGGATTCCAGGAAGATCCACATCTACGGCGAACTGATGATCGGAGAACGAATCCTCGAACGGCTCCAGTTGTTCTACAACAGCGACCGGGCGCGCTTCGAAGCCCCGTTTTTCGTCCCCCTCCCGAACGATGCACCGGACGGGATCACCCTGCGCGTTGTCGCGGCTGATCCCGCGAACGGAAATTTCGGTATCGGTCAAGCAAAATTTCCCGTGCTCAGCGAACGACTCCCGCCAAAATCGCCTCGGTAGTTGCACCGCCCGTTCTCAGAACCTCTTGCTCGGCACGCCAAGATGTAA
>JBDSKU010000186.1:0-8993 GCA_039916745.1 Nitrospiraceae bacterium | reverse complement strand
GATTGATCTTCCACTGCGCGCGTCCAACGAGGGCCTTCTGAGGCCGCGCGTTGCGCGAGCACAGAAGATCATCAGGCTCCATCCCCTTCCCCTCCATCCGTTGACGGCGCAACGCCTGCCTCCCTATGATGCGGGCTCTATGCAACGAAACGAATCAGGTCAGGCCAATCCGACCGCCATTGTGGTCGTCATCGGCTTCATCATTACTTGCGTCTGGGTCTGGAAGCGTTTGGCGCTGGAGACTCAGGAGTATGTGATCGATCAAGCCATTCCCATGGCGTTTGCTGGGTTGGTGCTTGCGGCAGGCCTATGGATGGTGGTCCGATCGATCAACCGACTCAGGGTGAAACGGCGCGATCGGGCGACGCTCTTAGCCCTATTCGAACAGGCGAAGGGACGGGAGAAGAAGTTGGAGATCGCCTTTGCCTTGATTGAGGTAAACGAATATCGCGCCAAGGGCTTGGAGTCCGTCACGCCTGCGTTACGTGACCTCTTTGCGACAACTCTGCAGCGGGCGCTGGGCGACAAGCAGCACCGGATTCGTGGGATGGCTGCCAGTCACCTGGGCGTCTTGAACGATGCAACCGTCGTCCCTCTGTTACTCAAGGCGCTGGAAGATGACCATGCCTATGTCCGTTCCAGCGCGGCGTTGGGGTTAGGCCGGTTGCGCGCGCGCGAGGCGGAGAAAGTATTGACGACAATCATGGTGGAGGATTGGGATCAAACCGTCAGGAGTCGATCGAGGGAGGCGTTGGAGCGGATCAAGCAGTCGTGAAATTGTTCGAACAGGCGAGGAGGTTTGTAGGCCTTCAGCCTTTTGGCCGCACCTGTTCGTCGACCCATTCAATACAGGCAATCTCCGGCGTGCAATTCCATCGCAGCGGAAGAAACGACCATCCGAGTCCACGATTGACATAGAGCTGTCGCCCAGGCGTTCCATGATGTCCCTCGATCCGTCCATTGCATCCAGGCGGGAGCCAGAAGGTCGGCACGCCGGGGATGCGCCATTGGCCTCCGTGGCTATGGCCGCAGAGGATCAGATCGACGGCATGGTGATCTTCCAGTTGATCGAGGATGTTGGGCGCATGGGCCAGCAACAGCGTATAGCGGTTCGGTGCGCTCGGCGGCAGACAGCTCAAGTCGGCGCGATGCAGGGAGGGATCGTCGACGCCGACAATAGCCAGCTCGCCACCGTCTATCGGGATGTAGGCGGTCTGATTGATCAAGAGGGTGATCTTATGGCGATCCGCGAGTTCGGCATAGCGATCGATCGGCACGCCACTGTAGTGGTCGTGGTTGCCTAAGGTGATGAAGACGGGGGCAATCTTACGCAAGGCGGCCAGGAACCGAAACACGTGCGGCAGTCCTTCCGGCACGTTGAGCAGGTCTCCAGTGACGAAGATCCAATCTGGTTTGAGTTCGCCGATAGTGGCGACGATGAGATCATGTCGCGGCAGATAGCGATCGAGATGCAGATCGCTCAAATGGACGGCTCGTTTGCCGGTCAAGGGCCCATGTACATAAGATAGCCGTGAGATCTCGTGGCGGGAGAGTCCTATGTCCCAATGGGGCACGAGGCTAAACATCCGATAGAGCGGTTCACTGAGGGAATGTCCGATGAAGGAGCGGGCTCGATCGGGCCAGGATCGCATGCGTTGCGTCATCCCATCATCCGATCCAGCTCGACGCGATCAGAAGGGGTCACACGATAGCCTCGCTCGTAGAGATCGTTCATGCCTTGCATCAAGGCGTCCATGTTGCGGCTGCGATACCAGTTGTCGAATCGCTCCGTCAGCGCCGCGGCCTGCTTCGCGGTTGGATCTCCTTGGCGGTAGGGGAGGGAGAGGCAACGGAATAAGTCTTGAAGTTCCGTTGGACCGTAGGTGGCATCGTCATCCCGGTCGGCAACCAGGGCGAACTCGTAGAAGGTCAGGCTGACCGAGAGGACCGACTGGGTCTTGGAAAAATCATCCCGCGCCTCATCCATTCCGCCTGGATAATCGCGAGGGCAATCCACTTCGGGCTGGGAGGCAAGAGTCCTGTTCCAGCTGATTCCTTGCACGGTCGGGGGAGGCGGAGTTTTCGCTTTCTTGTAAAACCACGAGACGCAGTTGTTCGCTCGCGCAAAGGCCTGTTTGTCCTTGTGGATCTGTTTGCCGATATGTTGTGTGAACTGTTGAAAGATCGCGTGCTCTCTGCTCGATGAGTCACCCGGGAACAGTGCGATCAGCAGAATGGTGACGAACATGCCTGCCGTCAGTAGGTATGTCCGAGGTTTTTGATAGATTCTGTGACTGGAGACTGAGTGGAAGCGCATAGGGGGAGTATACCATGCGAGTTGTCTTGTCCCTCATCGGGATTAATGAAGTGGTAAGGGCGATGACGCGCGAATGAAGAAGGGGCCTGTGACACCATGACCATGCCGTTTTTGACTGCGACAGTACCGGGCATCGGCGGACAGATGCGGACTCTGCCGGAAGATTTTCAGGTCGAGGAACGTCCGCTCTATCTTCCTTGCGGCGAGGGCGAGCATCTCTACATCAAGATCAAAAAACGCCTGCTCTCCACGCCGGATCTCGTATTGCGACTCTCTTCAGTCTTGGGGGTGAAAGCGCAGGCGGTCGGGGTGGCGGGACTCAAAGACGCTAGGGCCGTGACGACGCAGATGATTTCACTGCTGGGTGTGACGCCTGACCGGCTGGATCGGCTGAAAGTGGACGAACAGTTGTTGTCGGTGGAGGTACTGGGTCGGCATCGCAATCGCTTACGTCCTGGGCATCATGCCGGCAATCTCTTTCGGTTGGTGATCAGGGATGTCGCCAGCCATGCCCGCGAGACGGTGCCCCTGGTCACAGACATGCTGGCGCGGCGCGGGGTGCCGAACTATTTCGGTCCGCAACGGCAGGGACGGAGTGGACTGAATTACCAGACGGGGGCCGAGTTGCTGGTGGACCCTGTTCGCCGCAACAAGTTGAGCCGGTCCAAGCGCATGTGGTACCTCAATTCCTATCAGTCGCACTTCTTCAATGACATGTTGGCCAGACGGCTGGATCGGATCGATCGCATCCTGGTGGGAGACTGGGCCATGAAAATGGAGAACGGCGCCTGTTTTCTGGTTGAGGATGCCGCGGTGGAACAGCCCAGGGCGGACCAGTTCGAAATCAGTCCAACCGGCATCCTCTTCGGGTCGCGCGTGTCGTGGGCCACGGGAGAGCCTGGCGAGATCGAACGGGCTGTGGTGGTCGAGAGCGGCGCCACGCCGGAGAGCCTCACCGAAGCGGCGAAGGCTTGCGGGTTTCGCGGTGAACGGCGCTCGTTCCGAACGCGCCTTGTCGATTTGGACTGGGTTTTGGAGGGCACAGTGCTTACTCTCTCCTTTTCACTTCCACCCGGGGCCTATGCCACCAGCGTATTACGGGAATTAATGAAGGACAGTTAGGGACGCATGATAGGATCACGGAGGGTAATGATCAGCACTCAGGGTGATAAGAGAAAGAGTTTGCCTTTTCAAGAGGGCATAAATGTTCGGTGTCACAGGAGCCCGCAATGTGATGTGCGCGAGGGTCTTCCTCCCGACCCTCGGGCTCTGTATTCTTCTGATTCTTGGCGCAAAAGTTTGTCCTGCCGCAATCGCTGCCGACTCTCCTGAATCCGTATCCGCGCCCGTTACGTCGTACGATATCTACTATCGGACCAAAGGTCTGGTCAGCGGCCCTCGTCCGCCTGTTTTAGCAGATGCAGACTACCCCAAACCGGTTGGATTTCCATTCAGTGAAAGTCGAGTCATTATCTGGGTAGTTGCCCAGCAACTTACCTATTGGGGTGGGTTTGTTCTCGGTTCTTTGTTGCTAGTCACGCTGTTAGAGTTTGTGGGGCTCTCAGTCCGTGGCAAGTCCAACGCGGCCTGTTATGACTCCTATGCACGAGAAATTCTGAAACTCATTCGCCTTGCACTTCCTATCTCAATCATCCTGGGTACCTGCATGCTGGGGGGATTGGTTCTGCTTTACCCAGGACTATTCGGCTATCTTGCGCAATTATTTCGTCCCATCCTCGTCGTCGCGTCGCTGGTGCTCGTTCTATTTCCACTTGCAGTGTGGCTCTATGGAACAACATGGACAAGGATGGTTGAGACAGGACATCAATGGAGTCACGCAGCCATCGGCATTGGAGCCAATTTGCTTGGAACCCTTCTGCTCATTCTGGTGAATGGATGGTCAAGCTTCATGCTGTCGCCTGCCGGAGTCGATGAGGCTGGCCGGTTTCTCGGAAACTACTGGCATCTCCTTCACACGGCAACGTGGAATCTCTCTAACTTACATCGAATATCCGGCAACGTTGTTTTTGCCGCAGCCGTAATGATGGCCTATGCTGCCTATCGTTCCATTGCTTCTCATGATTCAGGGCGTAAGGTTTACTACGACCGGTTCAGCTTTACTTCGTTGATCATCATGTTTTTCGCCCTAGTTCCCATCCCCTTCGAAGGGTATAGGCTCAGCCGGGAAATCTACGCCTATCGCCAACAGATGGGGATTACAATGTTTGGCGGACTCTTAGCCTGGTCCGGCATCATCTTAGTGTCGGTGGTTGCGCTACTGTTTCTGACCATAAACTATTATCTGTGGCAGCGAATCGATGTCGCCAAGAACGGAGCGCAGTATCGTTCATACTGCAAGTATCTTTTTGCCATTTTGGCCATTTGCGCGGCAGTCTATGTGACTCCTCACACCCTGATGATGACGCCGCTTGAACTCAAGCAAATGGGAGGACAACAGCACCCAGTACTCGGAAACTACGGAGTGGAGTCGGCCAAACAACCCGCGATCTGTATTATGATCCTACTGACGGCCTGGTCGTTACTGATCTGGTCTTGGTGTTCAAACCAGAGTGCTAGGATCATGATGGAAACGAGATTGATCAATGGAGCGTTTCTTGCGGCGATGGTCAACATTGTGTGGCTTGGTATTTATGGGTACTCGATTCCTGCAAACGTGCGCGTCGGGCTGTCCATTCCGATGTGGGCGACAACATTCATGATGGTGCTCCTTGTCGCAATCTTAGTTATCAGGAACCGTCGAGTAAACGAGGATGAATCGTTGCTGTGGGGAAATCTGCCCAATCGAGCGTATTATGCGCTGTTCTCCCTTGCCTTCGTGGTGACCTGGATCATGGGACTTGGAGGGTATCGACGTTCATCGCTTCGGTTGTTCTGGCATGTGAACGAAATCGTACGGGATACCTCGCCGTGGGCCTACACTCATACTGTCGGATTTGCGACCAATCTCATTTCCTTCAACGCCCTAGTTTTCTGGGGAAGCTTTGTGATTTTTCTCTGGTTGGTAAGGGCAGCCAAAGTGTCGTCTGATGAACAAAAGGTCTACTGGTCTCACACATGATAGATGACCAAGAAACTGTCCTGCTCCAAGGCCATATCATCGATTCGTTGATCCTGGCGAAGGTCCTGGACCGGATCCTGATGATGGGCGGAACGTTCGATCTTCAGGACGTGCAGATTGGCAAGACCCGCGAGGAGCCGTCGCGCGCCAGGATCATCGTACGGGCCTCGTCTGCCAAGCTGCTGAGCGACATTCTCCATGCCATTCAAGCTCACGGTGCGTCGGTTGAAAATGAACGGGATTGCCGGCTGGATGCGGCGCCGGCGGACGGCATCTTTCCCGACGAGTTTTACGCGACGACCCATTTGTCTACCCAGGTGCGCATGCGTGAGCAGTGGGTGGAGGTGGAGGGGATCGAGATGGACTTGGGGATTCGCGTGGACCCAGTGGGCCTGACTGCCCGGACCCTTCCCATGGGAGAGGTGAAGCAAGGCGATCTGATTGTGACCGGTCGCGAGGGCGTGCGGGTGATTCCTCTCCAACGGCCACGTGACCGCGATGTGTTCAGCTTCATGGAGTCGCAGGTGTCGTCCGAGCGTCCTCATGGGCACGTCATCAGCGATATTGCCAAGCGGCTTGTGCAGTTGCGAACAGGGTTCCGGGAGGGAACAGTCGGCAGCAAGGTACTGTTGGCAGGAGGCCCGGCGATTGTTCATGCCGGAGGGCGCGAAGCGCTGACATGGCTTATTGAGGAAGAATTTATCCATGTCTTGTTCTGCGGGAATGCCCTGGCCGCTCACGACATGGAAGTGGACCTCTACGGCACATCCCTCGGCTATGGGCATGTGGCCGGCCGGGTCGTGCCGCATGGGCATGAACATCACTTGCGAACGATTAATCGGATCAGGGCCATCGGGAGCATCGAGGCCGCAGTCCGGTCGGGAGTCATCAAGACCGGCATTATGGCGACCTGCATCAGGCGGGGCGTTCAGATTGTCATGGCCGGGACGATCCGCGATGACGGCCCGTTACCCGGCGTCATGACAGATTCGGTAGAGGCGCAAGCAACCATGCGTAGGGCAATCCCCGGTGTCGGACTGGCCTTGCTCGTCGCCTCGACGCTGCATGCGGTGGCGACGGGCAATTTGTTGCCTGCCACGATCCCCTCTGTTTGTGTGGATATCAATCCGGCCGTACCGACCAAGCTCGCGGATCGAGGAAGTTTTCAGGCTGTTGGGCTGGTCATGGATGCGGCCTCATTTCTGCGCGAGCTGGCACGGGAGCTAGGAGGATGCTGAGAACGTCCGCCAGCGGCGTTCTCGCATCGCTCAGAGGCTCAACGTACCGCGAGGCTACGCCTCGCCTCTTTACTCGCTGCGGCCTTGCTGGACGGCCATTTTGAGCATCCTGAGATTATTCTCGTCCCATCTACTGGAGTGGAAACTATGAGTCGCCTGCTCGTCTGTCCGCCGGACTATTTCGGCATCGAATACGAAATTAATCCCTGGATGCGCCGTTCGAACGCCGTCAATTCAGGTGAGGCTGTTCGCCAATGGCATCATCTCATGCAGGTGCTTGAACAGGATGTGGGCGTGGTTCTGGAGCGGATGAAGCCGGTGCCTGGACTGCCAGACCTGGTGTTCACGGCGAACGCCGGCATTGTCGTTGGGCATCAGGCTATCCCGAGTCGGTTTCGCTATCCGGAGCGGCAACGGGAGGAGGTCTACTTCGAGGAGTGGTTTCGCGGTCAGGGGTACGACGTTGTCAAGTTAGATCCTGGCTGCTTCTTCGAGGGGGCCGGGGACCTCTTGGGCTTTTCCGATACCTGGTTCGGTGGCTACCGACAGCGATCGGATATCCGTGTGTTCCCGACGCTCAGCGACTGGTTTCGCCGGGAGATCATTCCACTCGAACTGGTCGACAACCGGTTCTATCACCTCGACACCTGCTTGTGTCCCTTGAGCGGCGGTGAACTTCTGTATTTTCCCTCTGCCTTCGATCGGTATGGGCAAGAGGCGCTTGCCGAACGGATTGCGCCTGCCAGACGTCTCGTCGTATCGGAATCTGAGGCGCTCCGGTTTGCCTGCAATGCCATCTGTGTCGGGAAACACGTCGTGCTGCCCGGCGGATGCCCGGAAACAGAATCCCAGTTGACCTCGCGCGGCTATCTTCCCCATCCGGTCCCGCTCGATGAATTCATGAAATCTGGCGGATCGGCGAAGTGTCTCACTCTCTCCCTCGACTGATCTATGCGGCTGCTGAAAATGCCCACTAGCTTCGTTCTCGGCTCGCAATCATCCTCAACGTACCCCAAGGGTACGCCTCCGGTGGTTGCTCGCCTGCGGCCTCGCTATCGGAGCATTTTGAGCAGCCGCGTACAGATGAAGAGGATAAAGAGGAGATGTTTGACGTCTAACGACCTAAGCGGTCAGGGCTTACTTCGAAATAAAAATGAACCGTACAGCCCGGCGATGGCGATGGTGACGAGTTCGATCGTCAGCAGCAGTCGGCTCACGATGGCGTCAGGCGTGGGAGGCGAAAGGATAAAATGGAGGCCGAGGAATTCGGGGTCCTGTGGAAGCGGAGTTTCCCAGGGTGGGAAGAGGAATGCGAGGACTAGCGTAGCGACCATGCCATACAGGAGTTGAAGATTCAGCTGATCCGGCTGTGGCTCGACCCGTGGAGCTGTTGGCGGAGGGACCTCAATCGGGTCAGCATGGAGCCGCTGGCCGCACTGCGTACAGTAGCGGCTGATCTCCGGGAGTTCATGTCGACAGGATGGGCAGATTTTCATACGCAGTTCCGTGCGTAGGCTACACGGAACTGCGCTGAGTTACTAGCAGGATGCTGAAAAAGCCTCCGAGATTCGTCTTGCCCCGAAAGCATCCTCAACGGAGCCCTGAGGTTACGCCTCCGGTGCGTTCAGCGGCTGCAGCCTTGCTGACAGATTGTTTGAGCATCCTGCGGGGGTATGTTTTCGACGTGCGGTAAACTTGGGGCAATAAACTTCTCGCCTACCAGAACTGCGTTCCAGCGGTCTGCCCGATGGACGTCGGAGTGGGAACGAGTCGCCCATCTGTCAGAAGTGGTAGCCAATGCCGACGGAGAGGGCGAGCACGCTGTAGGTCGCGCGAAATGCGAAGGGGTCGGCAGTCTCATCGCTATGAGCCGATGAGTAGTTCATTCGGGCGCGGGTATACTTGGCCTCCCCGAACAGGGTCCATTGGCGCGTAAAATAATATTGGAGACCTCCTTCGGCATTGAATCCCAAGGCGGTACTTGACTGCCCTGTGGCACCATCCGATCCTCTCAGCCGCGCAAAGAGGATGGAAGGACCAATGCCGAAGTATGGCTGGAGACGATAATTGGGATATCGGAAGATGATATTCGTATCCACGGTAATGACACGATGATGCAGGCCAGACAGGATCGGTGAAGGAGTCGATCCGCCTGGACCCGAGAAGGTGATCGATCCTTCTTTCAGGTGGGGGGTGGTATAAGATAATCCTGCCTCCAGCCCCAGCCACCGTGCTTTTGCAAAGTAATGTCCGAATTTCGCACCCAGGAGCGCGGAGCTTTTCAAGGGTTGGTCTGAAAGGTCAAGTCCTCCGAATCCATCCTGTGTGACCTTGCCATTGCTCAGGCTTTGGGGCGAGG
>JBDSKU010000185.1:0-3306 GCA_039916745.1 Nitrospiraceae bacterium | reverse complement strand
GACGTCGTCGCCACGCACGCCATTGTGCGCACTCTCCAGACCCCTTCGACTCTCAGTTCCCGCACCGATTTGCACCAGCGATCCCCTGCATTTCGTTTCTCTTACTTCAGCATGTCACGGTGCCCTTTGGCCAACAGATCGGCTTCTTCCGCTGCCTTCGTATACATGCCGACGAGGCTCTCGCAGTGCTGAAGAAGGTCGACTTTCGGAGACACGACACCCCGGGCACTAGAGTCTGGATTTTTTCGATACTCTTCCGCCATCACCATCATCTCCTTCGCATGCTGCCGAAGATGGGCCGCTTCCTTGTCATACCAGACTGCCAATGCAACATGATCATTTTGGGCAATCAGACCCTCGGGAGGACTCGCGATCATCGCACAAGCGACTAACCCTCCCAACACCAACCCCCACAGAACACCAAGCTGAATTATTCGCTTCTGAATCGTCATGATTCCCTCCTGTTTAGAGTGACCGCTACCATTTATGATTCCATTCCCCAATGGCTTCCCCCGATTCGATTCATCTGCAGCATCGTGATTCAGTCTGCGCGAATGAAGTCAAAAAAAAACGCCCTCTAGCCCGTTGGGGCCGGAGGACGCCATTGTCCATGCCGTACTATCTTGAGGCCGGTGGGAAACGCCGTTGTTCCCCTGTCCGATGGAGATTCTTGTAACATGCTCCCGGAAAATCTGTCAACGCATTTGCGCGCCATATACGAATGGGGGGAATGGCTCATGTCTCTAAACTGGCATCCTCAGGGAGTGACCGCACGACGTATCCAGCCTAGCGGTGGTCTGCCATCTATGCTAGATTTGCCTCATCTATGGCTCTCTTATTCCCCGCTTCGAAATTCAGTCGCCTTCGCAAGGCATTGTTATTACTCGCGCTAGCCTGCTTGAGCAGCACAGCCTGTAGCGCAACCGGCCAGACAGGTCGAGTCCTTTCTGAGGATCCCAGAGGAACCGTATCCCTTCACACCCTATCCGACCAGTCGATTCAGGCCAGTCACCCGATCCATCTTGAACCAGCCCTCATCGCCCGCACCTTGAGCGGGATACAGGTCCAGGAACATCAGAGAGGACTCCAAGACCTACTGGCAGGGCCGGCTTCTCCTATCCCGGTTTTTTCGCCGGAAGAAGTTCAGTTCCTCACTCCCAGAATTGCCAAAGCCTTGACGACTGCGGGAACGGGAGAGGCCGTGTCATTTCAGGTCACTAGCCCTCGCCAAGGCGTGGGGCGCTTGGAGCACTCCGTGACAGAGACTACAGCCGGCTCCCTCTATGCCTATGGCCTCTCACTCTATGTGACCGTCTCGCAGTACCGATATGCACCGGGCCAGCCTCAGACCAACGACCCAGCCCACCGACGTCTACCAGATCCTTCTGGCCTCTCAAACCGAACCCTGCTCTTCACACCGAGCGCGGCCCAACGGTCCGACAGTTTTCACCGTCAAGCAGGGGAACGCTCCACCGACAGGTTTCTCGCCATCGATTATCAACTCCTACAACAGGCCTCGCTATTGGCACCAGCTATTGAGCGAACGACGCCTCAGGTCGAACAAGTGGCTACGCCGACTCGCGAGCAGCTGGCAGAGGCCAGGCCACCCAATGCCCCGTCGGATTCGCTCGCTCAGCGCGAAGCAGAGATCCATACATTGAAGGATCTCGTCATCAAGAAAGACTTGGAACTGGAAGTTCTCAGAAAGGAACTGCAATCGGTCCTGAAACAACTCGGTAGCCAAGCGGCCAAGCCAGACAGCCAGAAGCGAAAACCCGCACCGCAGCAAAAATAAAGGCTGAAGGTTGAAAGGCAGAAGTCTGGGGTTACGGTTACACGTTTTGAAAACTTCAGCCTGCTTGCCCCACTATGAATTCCGATAACCGTTCGTAATCGGCATCCGCCGGTCCTTCCCCAAGGCCCGATGCGTAATTTTGATGCCGATCGGCGCCTGCCGGCGCTTGTACTCACTGCCATCTACCATCGCCATCACTCGTGCCACCGTCGCGCGGTCGTACCCTGCTACGACGATTTCTTCGAGAGACCGGTCTTCTTCCACATAGGCCTGAAGAATGGGATCGAGGACCTCATAGGGCGGCAACGAATCTTCATCCTTCTGGTCGGGCCTCAATTCGGCGGTCGGGGGCCGGCTTAACGTCCGTTTGGGAATGACCTGGGCCGAGCCTCTGAGATTGCGAAGCCGCGCCAGGTCATACACCATCGTCTTGGGAACATCTTTAATCACGGCAAATCCGCCGGCCATATCGCCGTACAACGTGGCGTACCCGACACTCATCTCGCTCTTGTTGCCTGTAGTGAGCACCAGATGGCCGAACTTATTAGAGAAGGCCATGAGGAGATTACCCCGAATGCGGGCTTGGAGATTCTCTTCGGTCGTATCGGGCGCCCGCCCCTCAAACGTCTTGGCAAGCGTATCCCGATACGTATCAAACAACTTCGTGATAGGGAGGGTCCGGACAGAGATCCCGAGTTGTGCCCCCAGTTCTGCGACATCTTCATAACTATCTTGCGACGTATAGGGAGACGGCATAAACAGACCCCAGACATTCTCGGCGCCGAGCGCATCGACGGCCAGCACAGCGGTCAATGCCGAGTCTACTCCCCCGCTCAAGCCGATCACAGCTCGGGCGAATCCGTTCTTCCTCACGTAATCTCGCACCCCCAAGGTAAGTGCCAGATAGACCTCCTCCAGCGGATCCAGGACTGCCCCCATATCGGGGACCGCACATACCCGACTCTTTGGAATGGCGGGAAGCGCTGCGCTGCACATCTCCACCGCAGCGGCCACCTGTTTCGGCAAAACCTTTTTCCTCCCCTGAGTGCGTCGCTCTCGCGCGACCGCTTCCATATTGAGGTCGGCGACGATCAGATCTTCCTCAAACGCTTTCCCCCTCGCGATGACCTCGCCCCGGTGATCGAGGATCACACTATTCCCGTCGAACACCAGTTCATCTTGCCCGCCGACGATATTGGTGTAGGTGAGCACCACCCCGTTTTCCCGCGCGCGGGTTGCCAGCATCTGCTCGCGTATCCGGCTCTTGCCCAAATGAAACGGCGACGCATTGATATTCACGATCACTTCGGCGCCCGCCGCCGCCTGGAAACGAGTCGGCCCTTCCGGCAACCAAACATCTTCACAAATATTGACCCCGACCACCGTGCCGCGCAGGCGAATGAGCGGTAGCCGCCTGCCCGGATAGAAATACCGGCTCTCGTCGAACACCCCGTAGTTCGGCAAGTACCACTTACACTAGGTCGTGACGAGTGTCTGATCGGCGATGACCG
>JBDSKU010000184.1:0-4221 GCA_039916745.1 Nitrospiraceae bacterium | reverse complement strand
GTTCCCACCCGTTTGACCCAAACTCGTTCAACTTGCTTTGCATATTCTGGGTGTCCGGAAGTACCTCGACAATTCTGTACTGATAATGTTTCGGCTCCTGCGCCTTCGCCACAAACGGCTGCCCCATGAACAGCGACAGGCCCACCGCACCCAGAAACAAGTCTAAGGAGTCCGCCTCCTTCTTTGCTTCTCGCTTACCAGCGGAAGGTTACGGGAAGGGTCTGGGTCTGGGAAAAGCTAGATGAAGGCACGTGGGCTGGTGCCGATCAAACGGCAGTAGCCCGGATCACGGGTTCGCATCAAAAGATTCGGCGGCAAGCGCGGAAGAACGTACGAGACATCACCACGAGGTGCTCCTGCTATTGCTTTTCCAACAGTAACACCCAGTCGCTGAATCCTGTGCCATTGTCGCCGGGAGGCCCAAACTCCCTCGTGCCGAGAGGCAGGAGACCGCTCCCTGCGTCGCTATAGACTGCTGTCGTCGGATTGAACCATCGCGCGCGCGTTGGTCCGCTCATCGCCGTCATATCGATGGTGATCGGCCCCAGGTGGGCAGGGGGTATGTAGGCCACCAGCAGCGCACCGTCCGGCGTAGCAGCCGCAGCCACGTAGTCGCTCTGGCCTGGCGGCGCGCCGCCGTCGGTAACAAGCTTGCCCATCCCACCCAGGTCTGAGGGAACTAGATTAAACCAGGCGATCGAGCGGATGAAGGTGTTGAGTCGAGCCATGTCCTGTGTGCCCTGCGTATTCATGTGCTGCTGCCAGCCTGGGGTAAACGGCCAGATGTAGCCGTTGCCTGAGATATAGCCGCCGATGTTCGATAGCCAACCCCACCATTGAAATCGCCGGACCGGCTGGCTCGCGTCCAGGTTGAAGCTATTGCCATCAGGTCCCTCCCCCTCTTCGTCATACGGCTCCTCCAGCAAAAATGCCGGGATGACGGGAGATCGCACATAGGCCCTGCGGCCCTGGTTGTTAATGCCGAGGGAGTTGGCATAGGTTCCATTGAGGGTCATCTCTGGCCCAAAGTCTGGCTGATCGGTGGCGATCGATCCCCTTGTCCATTGTGCGCTGAAAAATGTCGACTGCTGGTTGGCCACGCTCTTGAGCCCTGTGATCAGAGCATTCTCCACAGCCGTCTCGGCCGCGTCGAAGATCATCATGTCGCCACCTGCCATCCAGACGAGATTTTTCCGGTTCTTGTAGCGGGTTGCGATCCAGGCGCCGTAGGCCTGCACCTTCGACGAGCCATTCGCAACCATCTCCTGCATCCAGCCTTGATCGGTCCCTTTTAACCCGGTGTAAGCAGGGAATATGAAGCAGAGGATCCCCTTAGACTCTGCATAGGTCAGGATCGCATCGACATGCTCCCAATACGTCTCATTCGTCAGTGAGAGATCGGGTGCCTCGATGGCGATGTTGGCATACCTGAGCGAGCCCCCCCAGTCTGATCCGTCTAGCCGCATCGTGAACGGAAGGGCGCCGTTCCCGCCCCTAGGCGGATGGTTGCCTCGCGGCCAATGGTTAATGACATGAAACTCAATCGCGTTATAGCCCTTGCCAGCAGTATCGTCGATAAACGTCTTGTAGTCCGTCTCCGAGAGCGACGTGATGAACCAGGCCGTACGCCCCATGATGGGGAAGGGTACGCCGTTCTGGTCCTGCAAATATCTGTGGTTGTTCGACGCGACCACCGGAAAGACCTGGTGGACCGAGGAGGAGGTGGGAGTAGTAGAATGTGAGGGCGACCCCCCGTCACATCCGAGTACACTGCAGGCGATCAAGCCCAGGATCAGGGTTAAACCCCCTGGTGTGTGATGCAGGAGATTGAATGACTTCATCGACCCCTCCCTTGAGAACGTACCCCGGTGAGCATCCTGGGCTCCGGTAGCGCAAGTGGCTCGACTGGCGTGAAAGTCCTATTTTCATCCCCCGCACCCACTGGCACACCGAGATATACCATTATCCTTCATCCGGAACAGCCAGATGGTCCTTTACTGCGCGCATCAAGGGCTCGACGTTTCTATCAGTACGAATGATCCATCCAAACTCACTCCCTATCTCTCGGGGATGGAGGCTGATTGATCTTCCACTGCGCGCATTCTCCCAATCTCCCCACCTCATTTTCAAGGGTAGCCTGGTCGATCCTCGATTGCGCGCGTCGAACGAGCACATTCCTATCGTGCGCGTTCCGCGAGCAAGAGGACGACCAGGCTGCCCTTCCCATCCTTCCCAGGCCGCGCGTTGCGCGAGCACAGAAGATCATCAGCCTCCATCCTCTCTCTCACTTCTTAAAGATCAGCCTCGGCTCCGTCATGTTCCCCATCGAGACCGCCACCAGTTCCCACCCGTTTGATCCAAACTCGTTCAACTTGCTTTGCATGTTCTGTGTGTCGGGAAGCACCTCGACAATTCTGTACTGATAATGTTTCGGCTCCTGCGCCTTCGCCGCAAACGGCTGCCCCATGAACAGCAACAGGCCCACCGCGCCCAGACCGACACCCGCAATCAACCACGAGACCGATAGCCTTACGTTCTGCATAGATCACCTCACTCAGGTTTCTGTTATGGATGCTGCACACGCCAGTGAAAGGTTGGTCAGCGAACATACTGCGTTCAAGGAAAGGTTAGGCAAAGACCAAACGCCCTTTCGGCTCAGGAATTGGGCGGCCAAGGTCCTTTGCGGTCTCAATCCATTCATGAATCATCGCTTCCACGTTCGCCAGAGCTTCCCGGTACGTGGCCCCATCTGCCGCACAACCCGACAATTCCGGCACTTCGGCAATGAACGTCTGATCGTCCTTGCTCCAATAGATGATTACTTCATATTTGCTCATCACCGTCGCCTCCTAAAACCTGCCCTCTAGGAAACGCGAGTTTTAGCAAAAGCCAAACGTCCTTGCTTGCCTGTTATCTCTCAGGGATGGGGGCTGATTGATCTTCCACTACACGCGTTACTTCAATCCCCCCCACCTCATTTTCAAGGGTAGCCTGGTCGATCCTCGATTGCGCGCGTCGAACGAGTACATTCTGATCGTGCGCGTTCCGCGAGCAAGAGGACGACCAGGCTGCCCTTCCCATCCTTCTGAAGTCCCGGCGTTGCGCAGGCACAGAAGGTCGTCGGCCGCATCCCCCCTTCCTATTTCGGCACTTGGAAGATCAATGCGCCCCAGACTTGGGAGGAAAGTGGATTCGAGCAAGCGGTCGAGAGTGGGAAGCGAACTCGCGCGCAGACGATGGCTGCTAGGAGGCACGGGCTTTGGCAAGAGCCGGCGAATGTGCTTCGATTTTTCTCATGGCTTCCCGATCGTAGACCTTCTCGCCGCAAGCTGGGCACTCATGAAACTCCAGTCGTGGGACCGAGTATATCTGGCCATGAAACTTGCCGGTCCACTTCCGCCGAACCTTCTTAATTTTGTCGCTGCCGCAGGAGGGGCACTTTGTGATGCTCAACATAGGACGCCTCTCAGAGGGCCTTCTTGGAAGAGATGAGGAAGTAGTAGGTTTCCCCTCCAACCTCGGGCACCAGTTTACCTTTCGTATAAATCAGAAGTCCACTGAGGTTCGTGCTTTGGATCACATACAGACGCTCTCCTGGACGCGTTCGCCTGATGCTGGTAGAGCGCAGCACTTTCGAGACGGCCACTGACGTCAAGATCGACTCGGCTACATCGAGCTCAGTCAGACTATCCGCTTCCATTTCACTTCGGGCTTTCTCGCTGAATGCGTAGTTGCCGGCCAACACTGCTCGCTTGATTCGAATCAGGATATCGCTCATGGATGCGCCACGCGCCAGTTGTGGCCAGTTCCCAAATCCACTTTCAGCGGCACCGACAGCCCGATCTTCTTCCCCGTCGCTTCCATCTCCGTCTTGACGAGATGCTTTGCCTCGTCCAAATCCTTTTCCGGCACTTCGAAGATCAACTCGTCGTGCACTTGCAGAATCATTTTCATATGCGGCATTTCGCGATGCAGCAGGTTGCTCACATTGATCATCGCCACTTTGATGAGATCCGCCGCTGACCCCTGAATTGGACTGTTCACCGCCATCCGTTCGCCGAACCCGCGCTGCACCGGATCGCCGCTCTGCAGCTCTGGGATCGGTCGCCGACGCCCGAGGATCGTGGTCGTGTAGCCTTTTGTTTTTCCTTCCTCAATATTCCGGTCCATCAAGGCGCGTACCGCTGAAAACTTTTCGAAGAACGTTTCGATGTACTTCTT
>JBDSKU010000183.1:0-5118 GCA_039916745.1 Nitrospiraceae bacterium | reverse complement strand
GCTCGAAATCGCGCGATTGATCGATACCGGCATCGTCCGACCCGTCCTGGGACAGGTCTTTTCAATGGAGAACTTCCGGCAGGCCTACGAACAGAAACCTATGCGAGGTAAGAATGTGCTGCGCATCGTCGAGCTGTAAGAGACTCGACGACAGCAGCCAGGAAGGAGTTACGCTTGCCATCGCGACGCGATCGATCATGTCGAGAAACTGTTCCCAATTCCGGCCAATCTTCCGGGCTTCGAAGAGACCGAAGAGGTCGTCAGTATCCCGATTCATTTTTCCTAGCCGCATATTTTTGACCTGGCGTCTTTCACAGAAACGGGACTGACTGGCCTCTTGTGAAAAGATAATCCTTACACCTACAAAAGGAGACAAGCGTTATGCGGTTCATCAAAGTGATGGATGAGGAACGTACAGGCGAAGTTGCGATCAATCTCGACCTTGTCCGAGAAGCGCATTTTGGGGGAGGATTGCTGCACCTCTATTTCGAGCGCAGCTCGACGGCACAGGATGACATGACGTTTACGGGTGAGAATGCACAGAAAATCTGGGCAGCAATGGGATAGCGCGGATTAGCACAAAGCATGGGATGGTGAAGCGGTCCGACTCTAGGAATCGTCGGAACGCCCCCGCAGCGGCGGTGGCTCACGATGAGGCCAGCGGCGCAACCATCGAGACAAGTAGCCGGACTTAGCAACGGCTCTTCTCTCCTCACACAACGATGGACCGGGCCATTTCGGCAACAGAGAATGTCCCCGTTTCTTGCCTCTATGTGAAGGCTCTCTAGCCTGGAAGCCATCATCTCGCGGCATGCGGCGGGCCGGCTTCACCGAGCCGCGCCCCATGCTGGCATGAGGATGCCCTTCAGATTCCCTTCATGGCATGTGTGCCGTGGGTGATCGCGGCTCCCGCGCGCAAAGCCGCCGCCACGAGCACGGATTCGGCGATCTCCTGGTCCGACGCGCCCTGCTCTCGCGCCTTGTTCGCATGGAGTTCGATGCAGTAGGGACATTGCGTCGTGAATGCGACGGCCAGGGCTATCAGCTCCTTGTACTTCACCGGAATCGCGCCGGCCGCAAGCGCAGCCTTGTCGAAAGCCACGAATGCGTTTATCGCCTCAGGCGCATGGACCGCCAGACTCTTCATCTTGCCCAGATTCTTCATATCGTACAGGCCCGTTCCCTGCTGCAACTCGGTCGCTGTCGCGTTCGTCATCATCATTCTCCTTTGTGGAGGTAACAGATTTCACACACGTACGCCGATGACTTCCAGATATTCTGCCGGAACTGTCGTGCAATCTCTGCCTGCTCGGTTGTGAGCAGACCAGAGCGCTTCGAGTTCTTGGCGAAGCTGTTCTTGCCCCGCTCCGTCAAGAGATCCGAACGCCTGATTGGTCGGTCCGTAGTAGAGGCGGAAGAGTTCCACGACTTCCGAGGGAGGAAAGGGATAACTGAATATGTACTGACGCCGCACAAGACGAAGCTCGGACAGACCCTTGCCGAGCCGTTCGCGAACCGTGGCTTCATCGCCCCACAAGACCGGCGAGGGCATACCGGATGGCGCAATGAATTTCGAGACGGCCTTGAACATCTGACCGACAAACCCCTGCGGCGTCCAATTCGCCATGGCAACGGTCCCTCCGGGCACACAGACTCGCAACAATTCCTTTGCGACCAGATCCGGACGCGGGGCAAACATCGCTCCAATTAAACTCGCGACGACGTCAAAACTCGCATCGTCGAAGGGCAGCGCCTCTGCATCCGCTTCCTCGAAGCGGGCGTGCAGACCCTCCGCTTGCGCGCGTGCCTGTGCCCGCTCCACCCAATTGCTCGCGATGTCCACACCGATCACCTCCAGGCCATCCTTTGCGGCGATCAGCGCAAGCTGCCCGGAGCCGCAGCCCACATCCAGCAACCGGCATCCTGGCGCGACCTGCAGGCGTTCGTAGAACTCTCGCGCACCGCTTTCCATGTACCTCGAGAATCGGTCGTAGTCGCCGGCCATCCAGATGGTCTTCAGTCGAGTCTTCACATTCTCCACAGCGGGTGATACCGCGCTGATAGCCATGAGGCACTCCTTTGTGAGTGCTCTGATTTCTGAACGGTTCAGCACGCCGCTGAACCACATGACGCACTATAGTACGATGAGGCGGAAATACTCTTATCTAGGAGTCTGGTTCTCTTAGCCGGAGCATGCTAGGCTGCGCACCTCTTGATCAGCCGTCCGGCTTCTTTTACCGGCGCGCTGTCGCTGCAGTGGGTAACCCGCATGGATGTCTTGTCCGAAGTCCTCAAAGCCGTCAAGCTCGACGGTGCCGTCTTCTATAACGGCGAGTTCTCCGCACCCTGGTGTGCGCACGAACCCGACTCACCAACGATGGCGTCATACCTTTCTGTCGGCTCCAAGCACGTGATTATTTTTCACCTCATCACCGAGGGTCGCGCCTATGCCAAGATGGAGGGAGTCGACCGGCCGGTTCCGCTCACTGCCGGGGACATCGTCGTCTTTCCCCGCGGCGATGCGCACATCCTGGGCAACGGATCGTCCGTCGCGCCGATGGATAGCGCCGGAGAATTACAGCGTGTGCTGTCGGAGGGAGTGACAGTCTCTCGCTGTGGGGGCGGCGGCGCGCTCACGAAAATCATCTGCGGCTATATGACCTGCGACCTGCATCTCAGCCACGTCTTCCTGGGCGGACTGCCGCCCATTCTGAAGATCAACATCCGCAACGACGAGTCCGGCCAATGGCTGGAACAGTCTATCCGTCGTTCGATCGATCGAGCGGATGCCGGCAAGCCCGGGGTTGAGGCTGTCCGTGCCAAGTTATCGGAAGTGTTGTTTATCGAAACGCTACGACGCTATCTCGACCGGCTCCCGCCGAAGCAGACCGGGTGGCTGGCCGGTGTCCGCGACCCGGACGTCGGGAAGGCCCTGGCACTGCTGCATCGCCGGCCCGCCCATCCCTGGACGATCGCCGCTCTCGCGAACGAAGTCGGCACGTCACGCTCCGTCCTGGCCGAGCGATTCCGGCGGTATCTTTCGGAAACCCCCATCGCCTACCTGACCCGCTGGAGGCTCCAACTCGGCGCGCAGAAGCTCACCTCCACAAGCAATAGCGTGGCAGAAATCGCGGCAGAGGTTGGCTATGAGTCGGAGCCCGCCTTTAACCGCGCCTTCAAACGAGAGTTCGATCTCCCACCGGCCCGGTTCCGCAGCCAATCGGCAGGCATCTCGGAGGGCAAGAAAAGGGGTCGGGCGTCTTTTTCTTGACAGAATCACAAGGCTTTCGGCAGAAGTTCGCTCATGCCTCGCCGTCCACGGCTCGCGGCCGGAGACCTCGCCGATCATCTTCTGAACCGTCGTATCGGACGACTCCCGCTGTTTGACAAGCCCGTTGACTGTGCCGCGTTTGAGAAGATCCTCACGGAAAGCCCACGCCCAGGCCCAGACACGCATCGCCGCCGATTGCTTGATGCCAAATCACTGGCACCTCCTCCTCTGGCCTCGACAGGACGGGGAACTCTCGGAGGTGCTGCGCTCGATCACCGTGCGCATACCCAACGCTGCAGGCGCACCCTCATAGGGCGAGAACCGAGCCAGTCATCAAGGCCGCTTCAAATCGTTTCCGGTGCAGACCGATGCACATTTTCTGACCGTCGCACGCTATGTGGAACGCCATGCCCTGCGAGCAAAACTGGTCTCACGCGCAGAAGATTGGCAATGGTCGAGCATCTGGCTTCGGGATCAGAGCGACAGTACGCTAACGACGCGGTTTAGCTGCTGGCCCGTGGAGCACAAGTCAGTCCCCGTGAGCCGCTCAAGATGCTGGAGTTGCGTCACAAACCCCGCAATCACCGGATACTGTCGCCAGCTTCCCCCCATGGGGTTTTGCCTTGCTGCAGAGCGGTCACCAGAGAGGCGACCATCCCTGCAAGATCCTGCGCCACGAGCAATGTTAGATAGAATAGCGGAAGCAGGAACCCGACGGTCATGGCTGTGCACAGGAGAAACGCGCTCAGCGCCGCCCGCCCGCCGGTGGCACAGAGGACTCGGCCATAGAGCGGATAGAACGCATACACCAGGACGACGGCCCAGAGGATGGAAGAAAAAAACGGACTGAAGAGCAGAGCCGCGAGGAGCAGTGACCCGACCAGCAGGGCAAGTTGTGCGAACTGACTGGCCTGAAATACCGTTGGATGCGCAGATTGATTCGTCAGGGTTGAGGAATCGTAGCCACGCATGGGTGGTTCGGCAACATACGGCGCACCACAGCCCGCCGGAGTCGAAACTTACCGTTACAGTATGCTCAAGATTGCCGCACTCGGCTCAACGGGCCTGCGCGCAAGGAGCCGATTGCTTACGCTTCAGCGCGCGCGACTTGTACAATTTTTTTGGCGATATCTTCCGGCGACAGGACAAAATCGATGCACCCGCTCGCGATTGCGCTCTCCGGCATGTCCGGCTGACTCGCCGTACTCAGCTTCTGCGCAATGGTAGTCCCGCCTATTTCCTTGATACCGCACAGTGCCGCCGCCCCGTCGCCATCATAGCCAGAGACAATCACGGCAATCAGCTTGCCGTCCCAGTACTCGGTCAGGGAGCGGAGGAACACCGTAATGACATCAGGCCAGCCCCGGGGCTTGGATATCGGCTTGAGACGGAACTCTCCATTCAGGACGTGTAAGTCACGGTTTTCAGGAATGATAAAGATATGATTCGGTTCGATCAGCAAACTGTCCGTGATGAGATCGACCGGCATCGTTGTGAAGCGAGGAAGCACCTCATGCAGATGGGTGGGCATGCTTGTGATGTGATTCACGATGACGATCGCCACACCCATGTCGGCCGGAATACTTTGCAGGAGACGAATATAGGCGTCGAGGCCACCGGCCGAACCGCCGACGCAGACAACGGGGAAATCTCTCACCGAAGGACCCGCGTTAACCGACATCGATATCACCATTCCCATCGACAGTTTTGATCGTACCAGGGTCTCAGTCTTTACTCGGGAGACCTGCGGAGGACATCAGGAAATCATCCGAGGGGCACGGCCCTATCTCCATCGTGGGTCGGCGCCCCTCGTGTGGACTCACTCCATTCCTTACCGGGCATCCGGC
>JBDSKU010000182.1:0-10531 GCA_039916745.1 Nitrospiraceae bacterium | reverse complement strand
AATCTCAAAATGGATTCCAAACTGCTGGATTAACATCGAAGCTCCCACAGCAGCGGAAAAAGAATATTTATTAAAAGAGCTTCAGATTCCCGAAGCCTTTTACAACGATATTGAAGATGGGTTCATTGAGGCAGGCAGCGAGGGCCGCGGCTCCGTCACCGGACCAACCAGGCTCTCCGGTGCCAGCTAGGGTTCTGATCAATCCAACGTTGAGGTGTCCAGTCATCGAGTCCACAAGCCTGCCTAGTTCAGGTTTCGCAGGATCGCCTCACCCATTTCCGTCGTACTGGCGAGACGGGTCCCCTGGCTATAAATATCTTTGGTGCGATAACCGAGTTCGAGGGTTTTCACGATCGCCTGCTCGATGGCGGCCGCTTCCTGATCCAACTTGAATCCATACGACAGCATCATGGCAGCCGAAGCTATCGTCGCGATGGGATTCGCCACATTCTTTCCGGCAATGTCCGGCGCGCTGCCGTGGATCGGTTCGAACAGCCCGACCTGCGCACCGATACTGGCCGACGGCAACATACCGATGGAGCCGGTTAACATGGCCGCTTCATCGCTCAGAATATCGCCGAATATATTATTACAGAGCATCACATCGAACTGACGCGGGTTGCGTACGAGTTGCATCGCGGCATTGTCGACATAGATATGGCTCAGCTCCACATCCTGATAACCCTTATGGGTCTCGATGACGACTCGACGCCAGAGTTCGGACGACTCCAGCACGTTCGCTTTGTCGACGGACATCACTTTGCTCCGACGTTTTCTCGCCGCTTCGAACGCCACTTTCGCGATACGCGCGATTTCTTCAGTCGTATAGACCTCGGTGTTGAACCCTCGCTCGCTCCCGTTCGGCAACTTCTCGATGCCTTTCGGCTTCCCGAAATAAATGCCGCCCGTCAGTTCCCGAATGACGAGGATGTCGATGCCCTCAATCACCTCGCGTTTGAGCGTGGAGGCATCGGCCAACATCGGGTACAACTTCGCCGGCCGCAAGTTCGCATAGAGGCCCAGGTGCTCCCGCAAACCCAGCAGTGCGCGTTCCGGCCGCAAACTGTACTCCAGCCCTTCCCACTTGGGGCCACCGACCGCACCGAGCAAAACGGCATCGCTCTGCTTGGCCAGGGTCAACGTCTCCTGTGGAAGCGGGACGCCGACTTTATCGATGGCCTGGCCACCGACATCACCGGACATGAATTCGAAGGTGTGCTGGAACTTATCCGCTACAGCCTTCAGCACCTTCACGGCTTCAGGAACGATCTCTCGGCCGACTCCATCGCCAGCTAATACGGCAATCTTCGCCTTCACAGACTACTCTCCCTCTGTATGAGTGATGAACGCCCACGTGCCTATTCCAGGACTTCCTCATCCTCCGGCCGCCATGCGGGATCGACCAGGCAAAGAAACTCGATGGTGGTGGGCCCACTATTCTCTAACGACTGCTTACTCCCTGGAGGCACATAAACAGTGGAGCCGGCCTCAACCGCAACAGCCGAATCGTCTACCGTCAATATTCCTTGGCCGGCGATGATGTAGTAGACCTCGGACGAGGTCAGCCTGTGCCGTTTCGACCGACCGCCGGGGGCCAATGTCCCATGCACCAGACTATACCCAAGCGCGATCGGCTGCTTCGCCGGATGCAGAAGCTCTCGAAGGACGGTATGATCGCCGGCCAGAAACTCCGACCGATCGCCCAGGGTGACATGAACCACGGAGCACCTCACAGCCAACAATACGTTTCCGACCCAGGCCGGAGCCGGTGACTGTACCGTGGTCACTTTCCTTAAATCAAGTTCACCTTCTGCTCGCCCTGCGCCTGCTTTCCCGCCAAATACGATAGCTTGTTCAACGCGTTGAGATAGGCACGGGCTGACGCCATGATGATGTCTGTGTCCGCTCCATGGCCCGATACGGTGCGCCCATCCTCTTGAACCTTGACCGAGACTTCACCTTGCGCATCGGTCCCCCCCGTGATCGCTTTCACGACGTACATGAGGAGCGTGCTCTTCGTCTGCGTGATGGCGGCAATGGTCCGATAGACAGCATCCACCGGCCCATCGCCTGTCCCTGTCTGAACGATCGTTCGTCCGTCGATCTCAAGTTCAACCGTCGCGGTCGGCACTTGATCTGTTCCGCTGGCCACATGAAACGACTTCAAGGCGATCTGATCGGCCATTTTGACCAACTCTTCGGAGACAATCACTTCGAGATCCTCTTCGTAGATCTCCTTCTTCTGGTCGGCCAGTTTCTTGAATCGCTCGAACGCGTGGTTCACCTCTTCGTCCGAGAGCGTATAGCCCAGCTCCACCAGTCTCTGCCGAAACGCATGCCGTCCTGACAGCTTCCCCATGACCAGCTTGCCCTCGACCAGCCCGATCGTCTCCGGCTTCATGATTTCATAGGTCGTCTTGTCCTTCAGCAGCCCGTCCTGGTGAATGCCTGACGTATGGGCAAAGGCATTCGCCCCGACGATCGCTTTGTTGGGCTGCACCATCATGCCCGTGATCTTGCTGACCAACCGGCTAGTCTTCGAGATCTCTTCGGTGCGGATCTTCGTGTCGGCTTGATAGAAGTCTTTCCTGGTCCGAAGACCCATGACAATTTCTTCCAACGCCGTATTCCCTGCCCGCTCACCGATCCCATTGATCGTGCACTCGACCTGGCCTGCCCCTTCGAACACCGCAGCCAAGCTGTTCCCCACGGCGAGGCCGAGATCATTGTGACAATGGACGGAGATCACCGCTTTCGCACTGTTCGGCACCTGCTCGCGGAATCCCCGGATCAACTTCCCAAACTCCTGAGGAACCCCATAGCCAACCGTGTCCGGAATATTCACCGTGCCAGCTCCGGCTTCGATCACCGCTTCAAGGACTTCATAGAGATAGGCCGGATCGGACCGGCTCGCATCCATTGCCGAAAACTCCACATCCTCCACGTAGCCTCTTGCCCGCTGGACCATCTCCACTGCCCGCTTCTTGGCCTCTTCACGCGTCATGCGGAACTGATGTTTCAAGTGGATATCCGAGGTCGAGAGAAACGTATGGATCCGGACCTTCGGCGCCCCCTTTAAGGCCTCCCAGGCTCGATCGATATCCTCCGGGCGTGCCCGCGCCAAGCTACAAATCGTCGGCCCCTCCACCTCTTGCGCGATCCGCCGCACCGCCTCGAAATCTCCGGGCGAACTATAGGCAAATCCCGCCTCGATAACATCGACCCCAAGACGAGCCAATTGCTTCGCCAGCATGATCTTCTCTTCCACATTCATGCTGGCGCCAGGAGATTGCTCTCCGTCACGCAAGGTCGTATCGAAAATTTTGATCATTCTGGTCATGACTTCACCTCTCTTATCTGGTGAGATTGCTCAAAATGCTTTTCCCGCAAGGCCGCAGGAAGCGGGACGACTGAGGCGTACCCGTAGGATACGTCGCAGGGAGGCACGCGACCGAGAATGCAGCGGGAAAGCATTTTCAGTAATCTGAAATAAAAAAGCCTCCATCCCTACGCCCAGGGACGGAGGCTTGAGAAGCTCCGTGGTACCACCCTGATTTAGCCATGAACAACGTGCTCGCTGCTCACGACCCTTCATTGCGCCCGGTCACGGGGGCGAAACGGAATCCATTACTCAGGTTTCACGGATTCTGGCTCGGAGGCGAGTTCGGCGCCGCACAGGCTGGTTTGCACCATTCACCAGCTCTCTCATTGCTATGCGAATCGCGTACTACTCCTCGTCGCAGCCACGAACAATTCAATTCAGACTGACTGCTCGGTCTTGGCCGGTGAGCGCTTCCAGGACATTTTTGCAACAAGCCCGACGAGCCGTTCTGCCGGACCGAGCAATGCATACCCAGCAAATATGACAAATAGCATGACTGGGGGCCAGGCGGCTACGAGCATGAGTGCGAGAATTCCCCACACGAGATACGTAATGTGCTGCCCGCCGCGGAACTTCAGATCTTTAAAGCTTCGATACTTAATGGTGCTGACCATCAAGAATGAAAGAGTCAGCGTCACGATCAGGACGAGAAGAGGCTTCACTTCCGTGCCAATCCTGACGCTATAGTGATCGAAAATCACGAGTGAGGCCACGACCCCTGCCGCCGCAGGAATGGCGAGCCCGGTAAAATACTTGCCGTCCGACGTGGCCACAGTCGAATTAAATCGGGCCAACCGAACCGCACCCATCGCGACATAGGCAAACATCACCGCAATACCAAATGTCCCCTGTCCGCTCAACGCCCAAGAATAAATCAAGAGGCCAGGGGCGACCCCGAACGACACCACGTCTGACAACGAGTCGTATTCGAGACCAAAATGGCTGGTGCTGTTCGTTAACCGCGCTGATTTTCCATCAAGCACGTCGAAGATCATTGCCACCAGAATGGCGATGGCTGCGACCATGTAGTTCGCATTGAACACCGATAATATTGAAAATACACCGCAGAGTAGATTCCCTGTCGTGAACAGATTGGGAATCAGGTGCATGGCGGCCTTACGCCGTTTTCCATCTCTGGCGAATGATTGACGCAGCGCAGTAGCTTTCATGGCAATTCTCCCAAGATGGTTTCTCCACCTTTGACTCGATCGCCGACCGCAACTTTCAGAACCGTTCCGAGAGGAAGAAACGTATCCATCCGCGATCCGAATCGAATCAGTCCAAACCGCTCACCGAGTATGGCCCGATCCCCCGCTGAAATCCAACAGACAATCCGCCTGGCAATTAATCCGGCCACCTGCACACAGAGCACCTTTGCGCCCTGAGCCGTCCGAATCATCAACGCATTTTGTTCGTTCCGCAACGTGGCATCAGATCTGCTGGCCACGAGAAACAAACCCGGCTGATACTGCACCTCCTCGACGACCCCTTCACAGGGAATCCGATTGATATGCACATCGAATACGTTCAAGAAGATGGTGACGCGGATGCTGCGATCCTTGATGAATCGAGGTTCGAACTCCTCTTCGATGGCAATGACTTTCCCGTCACCGGATGCCACGAGGAGACGAGGCCCTTGAGGGACCACTCGATGGGGGTTGCGGAAAAACCAGGCGACAAACAGCGTCAGAATCGCCCCACCCACCGCGATGAGAGCCCAACCAAGCCATCCTGCTAGCAGTGTAACGCCACCAGCAGCCACGATGAAGGGAATTCCTTCTTTGGCAAACGGGATGCCGACGGCACGATCTGCCACAGAGACCTCAATTCTTTCTTAGTTTTTATTTTTATCGACCAGTTGGTCTTTCTTCAGCCAGGGCATCATCGCCCGCAGCCGTCCCCCGACCTCTTCGATCGGATGGGCTTCACCCTTCGCCAGCAATGCATTGTAGACCGGACGGTTGGCCTGGTTCTCCAGGATCCATTCTCTGGCGAACTTGCCGTCCTGGATTTCGCCCAAAATCTTCTTCATTTCCTGCTTCGTCTGCTCCGTCACAATCCTGGGACCGCGGGTAATATCTCCAAACTTGGCCGTCGTACTGATGGAATAGCGCATGTTGGCAATCCCGCCTTGGTGGATCAGGTCCACGATCAATTTCACTTCATGCAGGCATTCGAAATAGGCCATTTCAGGCGAGTACCCGGCTTCCACCAACGTTTCATACCCGGCCTGGATAAGAGAGGTCAGCCCCCCGCAGAGCACCACTTGCTCGCCGAATAGGTCCGTCTCGGTTTCCTCACGAAAGTTTGTTTCGATCACACCTGCCCGCCCGCCCCCGATGGCGCTGGCATAAGCAAGGCCGATCTGTTTAGTCGTTCCACTTGGGTCCTGATGGATTGCGAGCAAGCAGGGCACCCCACTGCCTTTCGCATATTCTGATCGAACAAGATGGCCAGGCCCTTTGGGCGCGACCATGAATACATTGGTCGTGGGCGGTGGCACGATCTGTCCGAAATGGATGTTGAAGCCATGGCCGAACGCGAGATAAGAGCCGGGCTTCAGATTCGGGGCGATATCTTGCCGGTAGATAGCCGCCTGTGCTTCGTCCGGCGCAAGAATCATCACGACATCGGACGCCTTTACGGCATCGGCCACCGGCATGACTTTCAGCCCGCTTTGCTCCGCCTTCTTCCAGGAGGCGCCTTCGCGCAACCCGATGACCACACTCACGCCGCTCTCCTTCATGTTGAGCGCATGGGCGTGGCCCTGACTACCATAGCCGATCACTGCGACTTTCTTATTCTTGATCTGCTGAATATCAGCGTCTTTATCGTAGTAAATCTTCATCGCTCACTCCTTGGGTAATAGTCGTATCAGGAAACTGATGGGACGTTGGGTCCGGGTGACGTCTATTCGCGGGCAACCTTTTTCGCCTGCAGGCTCGTCGAGCGAATCGACTCACGGGCGACCGCGACCCGTCCGGTCCTGGTGAGCTCTTTGATGCCGAGTGGTTGCAGCAAGTTGATGATCGCTTCGATCTTGTGAGGATCTCCGGTCACTTCAATCGTATAGGTTGCCGGTGTGGAGTCGATGACATTGGCCCGGAAAATATCGGCAATTCGTAACGCTTCTGCGCGATCTTCCGGTCGCGTATGTACTTTGATGAGCGCGGTCTCCCGCGAGACAAAATCGCTCTCATTCAAATCCACGACCTTGATGACGTCGATCAGTTTGTTGAGCTGTTTCACGATCTGTTCGATGATCCGATCGTCTCCGGACGTGACGATGGTCATCTGCGACATGGACGGATCGAGCGTCGGCGCCACAGAGAGACTTTCGATGTTGAACCCACGACCGCTAAACAAGCCGGCGACGCGAGACAGAGAGCCAAACTTATTCTCTACCGTTATCGAAATAATGTGTTCCATACCCAATCTGTTCTCCCGCCACCGTTTAGGCCGTGAGGATCGTATCCGAATCCTTCGGCGTCACTTGCCCGGATCCTGCCTGCTTACTCTTCAAGGCTGGCGGATCTTCTAAGATCATCTCATGATTACAACCGCCAGCGGGGATCATCGGATAGACGTTCTCATATCGATACGTCGGCACATCGACGATCACCGGCTTATTCACGGCAATCGCTTCCTTCAAAACATCATCGATCTCAGAAGGCTTACTGGCCCGAAGCCCGACAGCTCCGTACGCTTCCGCCAGCTTTACAAAGTCTGGCGTTGTCTCCAGATCGCTCGACGCATACCGACCTTCGTAAAAAAGATCCTGCCATTGACGGACCATTCCGTGAAACCGGTTATTGAGCACGATAATCTTAACCGGCAACTTATGCACGACAGCCGTCGCCATTTCCTGCATGTTCATCTGAATACTGCCGTCGCCCGCAATACAGAGAACCAACCGACCTGGAAATGCAGCCTGCGCCCCCATGGCGGCAGGAAACCCGAACCCCATGGTCCCAAGCCCCCCCGAGGTCAACCAGCGGTTCGGCTTGGCCAACTTAAAATACTGGGCAGCCCACATCTGATGTTGCCCCACGTCAGTCGACACAATCGGGTCCAGATCTTTCGTCAACTCATAGAGCCGCTTGATCACATACTGCGGCTTGGTCGGACCATCAGCGGCCTGTTGATAGGCAAGAGGATTGGCCTGTTGCCATTCACGAATCTGACTCCACCAAGGCTTGCGTAACTCCTGTTGATCGCCATTCACCGTGGCGCGAAGGATCTGAACTAACTCGCGAAGCACGGTCTTACAATCGCCAACGATCGGAATATCGACATTTACATTCTTCCGAATCGAGGTCGGATCGATATCGATGTGGATGACCTTGGCATGCGGGCAAAACTCAGAAACCTTTCCCGTCACACGATCATCGAACCGTGCCCCAATGGCCACAACCAGATCGGAATAATGCATCGCCATATTCGCACAATAGGTCCCATGCATGCCCAACATGCCCAGGGACTGCGGATGTTCGCCAGGGAAAGCCCCGAGTCCCATCAAGGTCATATCGACCGGCATATGCGTCAGCTCCGCCAACTCCAGTAACTCTTGTGATGCACCCGAGAAGATAACGCCGCCGCCGACGTACAGAACCGGCTTCTTCGCCTTCGTCATGGCCTCAGCCGCTTGCTTGATCTGCCACTTATTTCCTTCGTACACCGGGTTGTAGCTCCGAATGGAGACGGAGCTCGGATAGATAAACTCTGCCTTATCCATTGATACGTCTTTGGGAATGTCGACCAACACCGGCCCTGGACGTCCTGTCGTCGCAATGTAGAACGCTTCTTTGATCGTCGTCGCCAAATCGGCGACATTCTTCACGAGAAAGTTGTATTTGGTGCAAGGGCGGCTCAAACCGATATTGTCCGCTTCTTGGAATGCGTCATTTCCGATCAGGCTCGTCGGCACTTGCCCGGTAAAGCAGACCATCGGTACAGAATCCATGTAGGCATCGGCCAAGGCCGTGATCACATTCGTCATGCCAGGTCCTGAAGTCACAAGACAGACCCCGGCTTTACCGGTTGCCTTAGCATAGCCTTCTGCCATATGGCCCGCACCCTGCTCATGACGAGTGAGCACCACATCAATGTCCTTCTGCTGATGAAGCATGTCAAAAATCTTCAATACGACACCACCAGGAAGCGCAAAAACTGTTTTGACGCCTTCCCGCTTGAGGCATTCGATGAGGATTTCAGCACCTGTGAGCTTCATGATAGAACCTCCATCCACCCCGCCGGTGAAAACCGAACGGAGGAATCAGCACGATAGGCGACGTTGCGGCTTATCCTTAAGTAGACCGGACACGAGTCCCATGATAACTCAGAACATTCTGAAAAATCAGGGATAAAGATGCATGATCCTAGCACCACGTATTTCATGGCGTCAAGAGTGCTGCGAGCGAAGGCCCCCCTCACTGACAGGCTCCCTCCCCACATGATATCGTGCAAATCATCCAGCACTTGCTGTTGGCGCTGAGTTGCCACTCCATGAATTTGCCAGTCCACGTCACCATCCTGTCTCGCGAAGACTGCCATCTCTGCGATGTCATCTACCGTATCGCGATACATCTCCAGGCAGAGTTGAACATAACAATAAGGAAAATGAACATTGAGGGAGATAGCGCATTGACGGAACGTTACGGATCGAGAGTGCCCGTCGTCCTCATCGACGAGGTCGAACACTTCGCAGGGAAAGTGACAGAGGGGGAGCTCCGTCGAGCGATAAAAAAAGCGCGGTGGAGAAGACCTATAAGCCGGATTCTGTCCCGCTTGGGATGTGGTCCCAAACGGGGGTGATCATTTCTCTGGGATCCGAGTTACCTCGAACCTCAAGCGACCTACCCGAAGACCTCGGCCGGGCCAGCCGGTCGCCGGCTTTCCGAAGAAAACCGACTGATGTCTTCCTATTTGGCCTTGCATCGGGCGACGCTTACCGTGCCAGTGATGTTACCATCACCGCGGTGGGCTCTTACCCCGCCGTTTCACCCTTACCTGATCCGTGGCGACAAGACTTGTATCTCATCGCCTTGGCCATCGGCGGTTTGTTCTCTGTGGTGCTGGTGTCGGATCGCTCCGCCTGGGAGTTACCCAGCGCCCTGCCCATGAAGTCCGGACTTTCCTCTAAGAGCGTTGCCGCCCCAAGCGATCACCCGGTCTTCTCCCTCGCGCGATTAGAGTATAGAAAGGGGACACAACGGATGCAAGTCCGTGCCCTCATCCTCCTGCCATCCGAGGGAAATATGTCCTGCCCGAACACTGAATTAGTGCAGCGTCGGCAATACCAAGGCTGGCGCGGCCTGTTTCGATTGAAAAATCTCCATCGCCTCCGGCATCCACTGTTTCAGTTGATCAATTCTGGTCTCATTACTCGGGTGAGTCGACATGAACTCTGAGGGGCCACCACCGCCAGACAACTGCGCCATTCGCTCCCAGAGGGACACGGACTCACGTGGATCGTAGCCCGCATCAGCCGCAAGAAGAATTCCGATGTAGTCGGCTTCCGATTCATGCTTCCGACTGAACGGCAACAAGACTCCTACCTGAGCTCCCGCACCGAGTGCCGCCATTGCGGCTTGAGACATCATCCCGCCGCCGCCAGCCGCTCCTGCCGCGGCCCCAGCCACCTGCAAGGCCGCATTCGTCAATTGCCCCTGGCTCATCCGTTCGGCTCCGTGACGAGCAAGCGCGTGCACGACTTCATGTCCCATTACCGCTGCCAATCCAGCCTCAGTCCGTGCCACTGGAAAAATCCCGGTATAAACCGCAATCTTACCTCCGGGTAATGCGAAGGCATTCATGGTTTTATCATCTTTGATGACGATCACTTCCCACTGAAACTGCTGTGCCATTTCAGCATATTTTGAACGTTTCGCAGCCTCAATAATTCGTGCAGCGACCCGTTTTACTGGCTCAATCTCTCGAGGATCCTGCGACTGTCTGAGCTTGGGATCGGTCTTCACCTGACTATAGGCCTGTGCGCCCATCTGCATTTCTTGTGGCACGGATGTGATCAGCAACTGTGACCGACCCGTATAGGGATTCGTCTCGCATCCGCTAACCGCTGTGAGTCCAAACCCCACTACCACCAACAGTACTCCACGCGAGAACGATTTCCATGTCTGCATCACACTT
>JBDSKU010000181.1:0-7817 GCA_039916745.1 Nitrospiraceae bacterium | reverse complement strand
CCCGGTGGCATTACCGGAGGGGCCACACCCGTTCCCATCCCGAACACGGAAGTTAAGCCCTCCAAGGCCGATGATACTGCTGCTGTGAGGCAGTGGGAAAGTAGGACGCTGCCGGGTTACAAAAAGGCCCGCTGATCGAAAGGTCAGCGGGCTTTTTATTGCCTGGATCATGTTTCTATCTATCTCGCTCTCTATCCTCCTATGAGGTTGCATGATGGCAAGTGACCAGCAGGTCAAATCCATGGTATCAGTCCGCCGATGATTCCTTCAATTCCTCTAGGTTGGCGATCGTTGCTCGATGTGGAGACGCGTAAACCATACTTTCGTAAGCTTGATGCGTTTCTTGACAACGAAGTTGCAAATGGACAATCGGTTCTCCCTTCCAGCAAGGACATCTTCAACGCATTAGCCGCAACATCCTATGATCATGTTCGTGTGCTCCTGGTCGGCCAGGATCCCTATCCAACGCCAGGGTATGCACATGGACTTTGCTTTTCCGTGCTTTCGACTGTTCGTCCCTTGCCGTTTTCATTGCGTAATGTCTATCGAGAGCTCCATGACGATGTGGGATGCCGGATTCCAAATAACGGGTATCTAGAGCCATGGGCCAGGCAGGGCGTTCTTATGCTCAATACAGTTCTTACGGTTCGGGCACATCAGGCCAACTCGCATCAGGGACGTGGGTGGGAGCAATTCACTGATCGCATGATCGAACTGGTCTCCGCAAAACCAACGCGAGTGGTTTTTGTGCTCTGGGGACGCAAGGCACAGAATAAGTTGCCATTAATCACGCAATCGCACCATGCAGTGGTTGCTTGCGCACATCCTTCGCCACTATCCGTCAGGAAATTCTACGGATGCCGTTGTTTCTCGCAGATCAACCGCAATCTTGTCGATGCCGGGCTGGCTCAGATTGATTGGCAGATTCCAGATGTCTAATCTCAGGATGTTGAAAAAATCCGCTAGCTTCGTTCTCCGCTCATCGAAATCCTCACGTATCCCCGCGAAGGGTACGCCTCCGGTTTTGACTCGCCTGCGGCGTTGCTGGACGGCCTTTTTAAGCATCCTGCTAAGCAGGATACATTGGCTCCGTGCAGGTGTGGTCTTGTGACGGCGTGCGTTCACTGGAACGTTTCTCTTCCTCTCTCGAAGGATAGCCAGCCAGAATAATTATTGCTCCATGATATCATGTCGTTACAGCCAGTTCCTGTCTCCAGCGCATTGACTCTCCCCTCTGAGGCCTGTAAGGTGAGGAACGACGTATTGAGCCACGCCGACTGTCCCATCTCTCGCACTGCACTCCTCCCACGTTCCCGTGCGTCTGATTATCCGGTCTCCGCCGCTTCTACGCCAGGGTGCCCATTGGTTGCCATATCTGTTGTGCGCACGATCGCTGTCTGTGACAAGTGCAGCGTTGTGGTATGACTGGTGGAACCGTTGCGACACATCGAGTCAATCTATACGCACAGTTATCATTACACCACGCAAGAGAGGAACGTCAGATGAATCAAGAACAGTTTTCAGCATTTTGGATACAACTCAAGGCGCCACTCAAAGCGAAGTGGGTGAAGATTACGGACGCAGATCTTCTTGAAATTTCAGGGAACCTGGTCACATTCACGGCCGTCTTGTTGAAGCGATATGGCGCAACTGAGAATGGAGACGTGAACACATGGGCCAACCGTCGCTATTCTCATTGGTCCGGGAACTATACAAGCAAGTATACGGACCCAGTAAAGGTAGCATGACGAATCACGCAACCTGACTACACGGATAGAAGAGCCGTGTCCCAGGTAATTTAAATATCGCGACAATCTGAGCCCTGACAAGGGAGAGGAAGGATCGGTTTATGAAGAAAATTGTGATCAACAGGAGCTACGATAAGTTTTCGGTGAGTCACCAAGCGTTTCTGCGATTACGTGAGCTGGGTCAGCTGGATGCACTCAAGGAAACGGACCTCGGAGCCTACTGGCCAGAGGCTGCGACGCCGAGAGAGCCGAGCCTCAATCAGTGCGGACTACTGATTCCGCGTGATGACCTGAAGTTGGCACAAGTTGTGGAAGAGCTCGGTGTGGCCGCCAATGGCCATGGTGCTGAGTTGCGGGTCGTCGCGATTCCGGACGATGTCCGTTGGGAAATTAGTGCTGTGGGCGGGATCGAGCATGTCAGCGAACTGCACCGAACCTGGGCCTAACAGCCTGACATCGAGTGCCTGCCCGCATGATTGTGACAATCAGCGCGGGCAGGTAGCCTGGTGTGGAATGATCTGCCTGCTGAAATGGTCGTTGTGTGATACGCTCATCTAGATAAAGATGAAGTGGAAGATGTGCGGAGGATGTGTGCGAGTCGTTGGGGAGAGAGGGATTCTGCAGTAGTCCGAGCCGCTTAAAGACGAGAGCCCCAAAACAGTTTTTCCCAACCAGCTCCAGTCTGCGTCATTCTCACGGTCTAAACTAAATAACCAGCCATCATGATCGATCAGGAAGAGACTCCTGAGTTACGTCCTGAGGCCCTTCCAGCATCAGTTTGGCCCGTTGAAATGCGTTGGTTCTTGCTTCCCATTCTGTGTTGTAGCCCTTCGATGAATCCTGGCCTGCCACGCCGCCGTCGAGATGGCTGGATCCTGGAATTGAAAACTTGCATAGCCATTTGCCATTCTTGATCTGATTGGTGACTAAGATCACCTTCTGGCCTTTAGCGTAGCAGGTCTCTGTCATGGTCGATTCTATATCCAGGATTCTGTGTCCGGACACTCCACGGTGCTCAATACTGAGTGCGCCATCTTCATGTCACTCGCTCGAAGCCTGTTAGGCCGGTTTAATGAAGCGATCCGCAGCCAGCACACTGTGAAGCGATTGTGTGACGGCGCGGCGATACGGTGCCTTCTGCCGCAACATAATGACGAGATCTTCATCGTCGATCAGGATAGATAAATCGTCTTCTGTCACGAGCTGGCGATCCGGTGCTCCGATATTCATCCGATATTGCGTTTTTCCATCTGGATTCCGGTTGGGTCCGGTGACAATTTCGGTAAGTCCATCGATAAATCCAACATGTCCCTCATGACGGTGCTTGACCTTCGTGCCATCGGGAATGCGGACCCAGGCCTTGGCTGTTCGTGGCTGCGCAGGTTTTACGGTATTCATAGTCATGGTCTCTCCCTGTAATTCGATATGGAGTGAAGAATAACTGCCGGTCTTTTCATCGTGCATCCCACGGTTATGGAAATGTCATTGATGCGCCTTGTCCCGGCGAGCGGTCTCGAATTAAGCACGAAGTGAGTCAGCACCGCGTTGACGGAGAGACGGCGGAGATCATTCACGCGACCGTTCATAGACGTCGTCAACAGGGAAGGAATGACAATATTCTTCGTTCAGCATAGGCACTGTTACTGTACCATAGGCAGCTCTGTCATAGCGAATAATGGAGGGGATATCCCCGGTCTCGGGCGGGACCTGTAGTCCATGCGAGATCGGGGGTATGTGTTCATTCTTGTTCGCTGAAACAGGGACAGGCCTATCTGCATATGCATTCACCCCATCCGTTTTTAATCGGCCGGGATGATATGATGGCGTCCATTGATTGAGGGCTTGGCTCATCCATCCTGTTACGAAGGGATATTGACTATGACGTTGACTCGTTGCATGATCGGGATTGCGTTGGGTGTCGTGTTGTCTGCCGGGCTCGGCTATGCGGCGGATCCGGCCGAGGTCGAATCATTTGTGAAAGCCAGGATTGAGATCGGCGAGATGATGACAAACTATTTCCAAGGCGGGGAGCGGTTCAAGGAAGGACAACGGCCGTCGCCAGAGCAGATGAAGGAAATGGGCGCGGACATCAATGCAAAGCTCAGCACACTCTTGGCGAAGCATCACCTGTCGATTGAAGAGTATCGGAAGCGCAGTCCGGATATTTTTGCGGATGAGGCATCCGTCAAGGCCTATCTCAACGAGCATCAAGACTTAAAGGCTCGGTATGACGCGCTCCCGCTGGATCGAATGGGACGCGGCAGCAGTGGGCGCGGGTACTAGTGAGACGCAGCAGGGGGAGGTAGAAGGTTCTTGCCGCGCGGGCGTCCGCTTTCTGTTTGAGGAAACATGATACAGGGGCTATATCTGTGATTTCTCACGGTCGCCGTTACCCTGTTTTCTCTGCGAGCGATGAGGGGTGGGTTCTCTGTTGCTACATTGGAACATGGGATGATCGTCAACGATACCGACTCGGCTGATATCCCCACTCCCACGGGGCCCATGCGTACGTACCTCTTTCGGCCAGCAGCTGAGAGGCGGTATCTTGTCCTGGTGCTGTATTCGGAGATCTTCCAAGTGACGAGGCCCATCCGGCGTGTAGCCGCGATGTTGGCAAGCCATGGATTTATGGTGGCGGTTCCCGAAATCTACCACGAACTGGAGCCAGCCGGCACTGGCTGGCCTACGACGAGGTGGGCGCCGAGCGTGGCAATCGACACAAGATGACCAAGCCACTGTCGAGTTACGACGCCGACGCGTATGCGGTGCTGGACTATCCGAAATCTTCCTGCATTGCATGGGCAAGCTGGGGGGGGTATTGGACTGTGCATTAGAGGGCATTTAGCGTTTCGCGCGGCCATGCGGTCTGACGTGCTAGCCGCCGCTTGTTTCTACGTAGCGGACATCCACAAGCGCAGTTTGGGAAAGGGTATGCACGACCATAGCCTGGACCGGATCGGCGAGATCACGGGTGAGTTGCTGGTGATTTGGGGCAGGCAGGACCCTCACATTCCCCGGGAGGGGCGGGCCTGATCTATCACGCGTTGAGTGAGGCCGGTACGCATTTCCAGTGGCATGAGTTCAATGCCGCGCATACCTTTCTGCGTGACGAAGGTCCTCGCTACGATCCGGCTGCGGCCAGAATCTGTTAGGACATGGCGCTGGAACTGTTCACTCGTAAACTGGGAGAGGGCGATCGGTGCGCGTCTATAACTTCGACTGGATAATGCAGTAATGAGGCTAGTGTTGGGCTCCTTCGAGGGTCGAGTCGCTCGTCTAGCGCCGCCTTTGTGATCGACGACGACTGAAGCCTGTGTGTCTTCATCTGTTCCTGCTGGCCGCATCAGCCATCCATCAGAAATTCTTTCTCCTCGGACTTCCATCGTCGAAGTCAGGCTTCTTACTGTGGTAGTCTCGTAGCAGATGGGGTTACATCACGAGGGGATGTCGTTGTGAAACAGGGGTATCGCTTAATTATTGTCGATAAAGACGGTGTGTTGGTCTCTGAGTTTCAACTAACGGAGCGCGCGCTAGCCCACCCGGAGGCCTTTATTGATGGGATTAAAGCCTCCATTGATGGTATCGAAGAAGAGGAGTCGTAAGGGGGGCGTCGCTGCGCACTTGATTCATGTGCTGTGCTTGGGAATGTCCTTCTCATTGAGAGCCACAGGAGTGTTTCGTATCATGGCGACGATTCTAATCATTGATGATGAAGAGTCGATCCGTCTTCTTCTCCGCTCCGCTCTTGAAGCGGTAGGGTATGAAGTCACGGAGGCTGCCAACGGTCGCCAGGGGCTTGAGTTGTACCGCTGCAAGCCGACGGACTTGGTCATCACAGACATCCTCATGCCCGAGTTGAACGGGCTGGATATGCTTCTGGAGCTGACGCGTGAATTTCTCAACGCCAAGGTGGTCGCCATCTCAGGCGCGGGAGGAGAAAAGAATGTCTTAGATGTCGCAAAACTCCTCGGGGCACGGCAGACGTTTCGGAAACCGTTTAGCATGCCTCAGCTGCTCAGCGCTGTGCGATACGAATTAGACCATTAGCTATAGTTGAAACTGTTTCGCCTCGCGCGCGCGTCATGGGCCATGATCTGTGGTGCGGGCGAACGTCCTGACATCCTGTTAATAGCGCTTGACCAGGCTCTCTATGGCGTCTAGCATAGGGCTGTGCTGCAGTGAGGCTCGCTGACTGTTCTATCCCTCGCGCCAGTTGTATTCTTCCTGCGCGTCTGATCCCCCAGTCTCCGCCGCTCCTAGGTCAATGTGTTTGTGATGCGCTGTGACTATTGTGGCTGTGCGCCGTGGCCGAGGTGGATCGGTTTGTTGGGGGCACATGATTCCATGGACGAGCAGCAGGCCTCTCATTGCAGGTCTAGAATACAATCTAAAGGAGAGACGCCATGACACCGGAAGAACAGATTTCGAAAATGAAGAAGGCGATCACACAGGCCGTGAAGGTGATGGGTGATCGGTTTGGGTCGACAGAAGAAGATGTTGCAAGGGCGATCGATGAGCTGAAGGCGTCTATGCCGACAACGCTAGCTGTAGCAGTCCCGCCACTTCAGAGTGCAGCGGCTGTGCCAGCCGGAGTGTAGTGCGCGCATCTACAGATTGTATCGCACAATCAAAGTGCCTCGTGTGGATGCGTCGTTGGGCAATCGGCCTGCCGGCGATGGGCGGATTCTCTTCCCGTAATCGCGCTGGATAATGTGTTACCGCGGTAGATGTCGTTCTTGACAACAGCACCTATTCACCAAGAAAGAGTACAGCCATCATGTCAGACGATGCCAAAGATAAGAAGGTTCATATTGCAGCCAAGCCGGCCGGCACTCTAATACGGAAAGTTGTCGATGGCGATCTCACCTGCACCGAGTCCCAGATTGAGGACATTCTCTCTGAAGGCGAGTCCAGTAAACCGCTGAGCAAGAGCGACAAGGGTCTTCATTCGAAACGCCAGCCAAAATCCTCGTAGAGCTCAAGGGTGAGACGTGGCGTCTACTTACCTAACTCTGCCGAATCCGTGGTGACGGCTCTTCTTTCACAGCCCTCCCCCGAAGAGTTCTGCGAAGTGTTTCTGCTGAAAATGTTGGCTGCACTCAGCGGTCATGGCTGACACTTCGTGAAACGGTTGGTGACCCTGGTCGGGGCGCCTGGGCATGTTGGACCAACATCACGAGAGAGGAAGAGCTCCATGAGCGAACGCAGGATTGGTGCGTGGCCCCGTTGGCCTCTTCCGACCCACGACTATTGGTCCACTCCCTTTGCTGAATCGTTGTTGCAGCATGTAGATCTTCTCCCTGGTCTGTCCATTCTTGACGTTGCCTCCGGCTACGGAATCCCTGCATTCTATCTGGCAGAGCAGGTGGGGCCCACCGGGCAAGTCTTGGCTGTCGATCTCAGTGAACGTCAGGTGGCGAATGCGCGAGCCATCCAAGGCGCACAGCTCCCGTGGCTACGGTTCGAGTGCCAGGATATGCGTGCACTGCCTTCGCACCTGCCCTGTTTCGATCGCATTACGGGCAACCTGTCCGTCATGTTTTTCCGTCCCAACCGTTTCGACGCCGTCCAGGGATTACTGGAACACCTCAAGCCTGGAGGTCAGCTGGTGCTGACGTTTCCTTCGCTAGGCACGTTTGATTCACTCTGGCGTCGGATCGATCAAGAGATGGCTGTTGCTGGACTTTTGACTGAGCGCCGTCGACTTGAGGTCTATCTTGCTGAACGGCCATCAGCAGAAGACGTTCGTGGTTGGCTGGAGCGGCTTCATCTCACGTGCATGACGGTGGTTGAGTATCCCTTGAAGGTGACAACTGGAGCAGGGCAGGCGTTTCTTCAGCATCCGCTGCTTCGGGGTGGGTTTCTTGATGATGCGTATGAATGTTTTGAGGATCACAGATTGGCGGATGAAGTGATGGTAAAGGTATCGGAAGACGTGGAGAGCTTCACGCCACTGATTGCGCAGCGGTGCGTGATGTCGGGGTGGAAGCGCTAGCAGAGGAGTCCAGGCGATGAATTTGAGTGAGGTGTGAAGAATTGAAAGAGGATGCATGGGCTGAAGCATGAAGG
>JBDSKU010000180.1:0-3011 GCA_039916745.1 Nitrospiraceae bacterium | reverse complement strand
TTCCCTCGGTCGTGATATGCGGCTCTCGTACCTACCCCCGCTCATGGTCTACATGGCCTATGGGATCTCGGGCCTCACCGGTATCGTCGGAACGTTCTTCGTCAAAGACTACCTGGGCCTTTCAGCTTCGTTTCTTGCCGCGCTGGGTTTCTGGGCCGGCATTCCCTGGGCGTTGAAAATGCCCATTGGGCATACGGTCGATCTGTTATGGCGCTGGAAAGGCTGGCTCGTGGGCCTTGGAGCCGGACTGTTGGCCGCCAGCCTGGCCATCATGGCGGCGTTGATTGGTGCCCGCGAGGCGATGACCGCTATCCTGCCAGCCGAGGTCTGGTTTGTGATGAGCGCACTCCTCGCTCCTATCGGATATGTGCTCCAGGATGCGGTGGCGGACGCGATGACGGTCGAAGCCGTGCCTCGTGTGGATGAGCGAGGGCAGCCGTTCGATGAACCGACGAGGAAGCTCATGCATACCACGATGCAGACGCTTGGCCGCGTGGCGATTGTCGGTGGCGGGATCCTGGTGGCGATGATCAACGTCTATGTCTTCACAGGGACAGAAGGGCTCCCACAGGCAGAAATCGTACGGCTGTATAAGCAGGTTTACCTCATGGCGCTTGTCATCCCCTTCGTCTCAGTCCTTGGGCTGGGGGTGGCCTGGTGTCTGCAGCGGCAACATCGGCAACAGCTTATTCAGCAGGGCTTCTCGCGTGAGCAGGCCCGACAGATGGTCGATGCGCGAGAATCGTCCGGCGAACCGACGAAGCCGAACTGGTACATTCTTGGCGGGAGCTTCGCGTTTGTTCTCTTCACCCTGACGGTCGGTTTCGGCGGCTTCTCCTATAGCGAAGAGATTGTTTTTATCGGCTCGATGGCCATTGTTTTGTTTTTGATGTCCCGACTGGTGCGGGAGCTGGAGTCTGACAAGCGATTCACCCTGGTCGGGACAGCCGTAGTGGTCTTTATCTTTCGCGCGATTCCAGGAACGGGGCCGGGCACGACCTGGTGGATGATCGATCAGCTTAAATTCGATCAACAGTTTCTCTCCATTCTCTCGCTGATCGGCAGTACCCTCACGCTGGCGGGCATGTTTGTCTTTCGCCGTTTCATGGCCGAGCGGTCGATCGCCTATGTGGTGGGATTTCTCACGGTCATCGGGACGGTTCTCACGCTACCGGTCGTGAGCATGTATTACGGCTTGCATGAATGGACGGCGCGGATGACCGGTGGGATCGTGGATGCACGATTTATTGCGTTGGTGGACACGGCGTTGGAATCCCCGTTGGGACAGATTTCCATGATTCCGATGCTCGCCTGGATTGCGAACAGCGCCCCCGCGAATTTGAAAGCCACGTTCTTTGCCGTAATGGCGTCGTTCACCAATTTGGCCTTGTCGTTGAGCCAGCTCGGAACCAAATATATGAATGACATCTATGTGGTCACGCGGGAGGTTCATGACCAGGCCTCGGGCGCCATTCAGACTTCCGCCGACTATAGCCAGCTGGGCTCGCTCCTCATCGTGCAGTTGTTGTTAGGCCTGGCTCTCCCCTTTGCTGCAATCGTGTTTGCGAAGGTGACGCGCTTCAAGAGTGCGTGACAGGAACGAGGTTGATGGATGGATAGTGTGCAGTTCCTGGTCGATCACGGAGCCTCAGTCCTTTTTTGGGTCGTGTTTATCGAGCAGATAGGCCTGCCGATTCCTGCTATTCCATTGTTGATTGCCGTTGGCGCGCTTGTGGGGGCCGGCAAGATGAGCATCGTGACTGCGCTGCTGATTCCTGTTGCCGCATCGCTGCCCCCTGACATGGCCTGGTATTACCTGGGCCGGTTGAAGGGCGGGAAGGTGCTGGGATTCTTATGCCGGATATCGATGGAACCAGACTCCTGCGTGAGGGATACGCAGAATCTCTTTCATCGGCATGGATGGCGCGCGTTGATCTTTGCAAAGTTCATCCCTGGATTCAGCACGGTGGCTCCTCCGCTGGCAGGCATTGTGGGCATGGGGGCCGCAAGGTTTCTCCTGTACGATACAGCCGGGGCGCTGATCTGGGCTGGGCTCTGCATCGGAGTTGGCGGGATTTTCAGCGATCAACTTGAGCAAGTCGCGTTGCTCATTGACCAGACCGGTGGCTGGTTCCTCATGATCATCGGGGTCGGCCTGGTCGGATTTATCGCGTACAAGTTCCTTTACCGGCAGAAGTTTCTACGAGATCTCAGGATGGCGAAGATCACCGTGGATGAATTGAGGCAGCGTATGGATGCCGGCGACCTCATGACGATCGTGGACGTCCGGCATCCGATGGCCCTGGAACTGGATCCCGAAACTATCCCTGGTGCCTTAAAATTTCGGATGGAGGAGATCGAACATCGCCATCACGAGATTCCGCGTGATCGGGACATTATTCTCTACTGCTCCTGCCCGAACGAAGTCTCCAGTGCCCGCACCGCGTTTCTCTTGAAAAAGAAAGGCGTCCATCGCGTCCGTCCGCTTGAAGGGGGCCTCGATGCCTGGCGGGAACGGAAGTATCCTGTCGAGCGGCGGGATTCAGCGCGCGAGGGGTTGTCTCAGCAGGAATCATCCCTGGCGTCCCCTTGACCTGTGCTGTATGATGAGCATCTATGTAAGAGCGGGCTGATGGCGTATTACCGATGGTCGAGTCAGGGGAACTTGAGGCGTTGAGCAAAGCGAGAACGCAGCTAGAAGCCTTTTTCAACATCCGACCGAAAGGGGGCGACCGGAATCGACGGGGATACTAAAGTCAGCGGTGCATGTCGAGCTCTCGGGGTCTCGTAAATCCTCCGGGAAAATGTAACTGCAAACCAAGAATTTGCACTCGCAGCTTAAATAACTGCGACGTTCCTCCACCTGAGGCCCGCGGGGGTGGTCGGAGCGCGATACAGCGGGCTGGTCCAAAGCTGGTGCTCAGCGGCTGAGGACGAGACAATACTGGGCTAGTGGCCAGTCTAAGCTAGCCGGTGGGCGTGGGTGGCTGCGAAATTAAAACGATCGGCTA
>JBDSKU010000179.1:0-12423 GCA_039916745.1 Nitrospiraceae bacterium | reverse complement strand
CGACCATCAGCCGTACGCCACCGCGAAAGTCGGTCGTGGAAATCACTCGATACTCCCTTCACACTGTATGCGTCCACTCGACGCGCTCCGTAATTATTTCGTCCCTGTTGTCGTCCGTCGCGCTGTCGCTGGTACGGCTGTCTTCTTCTGGCGCTTGGATGCGGTTAGATGGTCATGCAGCCCACGAAGTGCAAGGAGATAACCCATTGCACCCAAGCCGGTAATCTGCCCAAGGGAGACTCCTGCAACATAGGATTGATGGCGAAACTCTTCCCGTTGATGAATATTGGACAAATGCACTTCCATTGTTGGCAGGCTAACCGCTGCAATCGCATCCCGGATCGCAATGCTTGTATGGGTATAGGCGGCCGGGTTGATGATAATCCCGTCGTATCCAGTCCGGGCTTCTTGAATCCAGGTGACCAGCTCTCCCTCGTGATTCGACTGACGTATATCTACCTTCACGGCCAACTCTTTTGCCAGCTTGGCAATGGTTGAGTTGATGGCGTCAAGTGACAGGGTGCCGTAAATTGACTGTTCTCTGCTCCCGAGGAGATTGAGATTTGGACCGTGCAATATTCGTATGCGCAGCATGACTCTTTTATTCAACGACTCGAATTAGGTGAGAACGATTCTTCCTGCCACAGTCCAGCCGGGCCGCATTGTAGCAGTCCGACTCAGACCGGTCAAACTCGCAAAATTATTGGGAAGTCTTGGAGAGGGACCTATTCGTCGTGTCACGGCCTCGACGCCGTGATTGAATGGTGCGAAGCCAGGCCTCTAATTGAGCCACGACTTCGGCATGAGGCGATGGTGAAGGCATCGCCTCAACGGCGCTGACTTGAGGATCTTGCTCGGGCACCGCGAATTGCTCGCCTGTGTGATCGTGTGTATGAAGAGCCGTTTCCATCAGCGCCGAAGCCACGATCAGCGGGTCGGTCGTCACGATCTTTAATTTGGCTGGCGTTGAAACTGATAGGTCTTCATGTTGCGGATCAACTTCCGGAATGGAGGCCTTGAGTGGGTCGGAAACACATGGCGCTATCTGTGCCTCTTGCACAGAGCTGTTGTGTGTGACTGGATTTGCCGGCTTTGGTCTCTCCGGTTCTTTTTTGTGAGTCGGGGGTCTTCCCATCGCCGATTGGACTGAGAGCGCCTCCTCATCCCGTGGATTCACTCTCAGGATGGCCGCGCAGGATTGCAGGGCCAAGGCATGTTGTTCCTGGCTCACGTAGATCTTGATCAAGGTCCGATGCGCGCGCAGGTTTTCAGGACTTAATTTGATGGACTCTTCAAGAATCGCTTTAGCTTTTGTGGGCTGCCCCATCTGATCATAGGCACGGCCGAGCGCGACCATCGCAGTAATGAAGCCGGGATAAAACTTTAACCCATCTTCAAGAACGCCTGCGGCTTCCTGCCACATGCCGACTTTGCCATATTCTTCAGCCAATGGCATGAAGACCTTGGATTGCGGATCTTTGGCCAATTGGGTGGCGAGTCTATCAATTTCCATCGCCGTCTCGGCTGATTGTTGATTCTGCGCCATGGCGTATTAGCGTCCTTCCACAACTGGCTTGGGGGCCTGGTTCGACTCTCTGGTGCGAAGCAGTTCATGCGCCCGATTCAGGATCGCGTCAGCAAGCGCACGCTTTGGCATCAGCGGCAGCTCTGTGATAGCTCCCTCCCGATCGATTAACGTGGCAGCATTCTGTTCACTGCCGAACCCTGCTCCTTCCATCATGACATCGTTTGCCACAATGAGGTCGAGCCCTTTTGCCGTAAGCTTGTCTTTTGCCTGAGCGATCAGATCGCAGGTCTCGGCGGCAAAGCCAACGATAAGTTGCGTGGTCCGTTGAGCGGATAAGGAGGACAGGATGTCGGTGGTTCGCTCGAGATCGAGGATCTGGTCTGCCTGCCCTTGTTTCTTCATTTTTTGTGAAGCAGGGTGTTTGGGACGAAAGTCCGCGACGGCGGCGGCCATGATCACAGCGGAAGACCATGCCAAACGCATCGATAGGGCCTGCGTCATTTCTTTAGCCGTGGCGACCGAAACAACCTCGACATCTTTCGGAATAGGGAGAGCCGTCGGCCCCGTCACAAGGACTACCTGGGCTCCCCTGGCCTGGGCGGCCTCGGCGATGGCGTAGCCCATTTTTCCGGATGAGCGATTTGAAATGAATCGTACTGGATCGATCGGCTCCTGCGTTGGGCCGGCCGAAACCAGAATGCGGTGCCCCTGCCAATCGCGCAGTGGCGCCAATGCTGCGTGAAGCGCCGCCAGAATCTTGCTTTCCTCTGCCAAACGGCCTTGACCGATCCGTCCTGAGGCAAGGGGGCCTTCTTCGGGATCCACAACCATGGTTCCCCTGGCACGCAATGTCCGCACGTGCTCTGTGACAGAGGGATGTGTCCACATCCCTCCATCCATCGCGGGTGCCACAATCAAGGGGCATTGTGCCGTGAGAAGCATGGTCGAGAGTAAATCGTCACCCAACCCCAGGGCTATCTTGGCGAGGCAATTGGCCGTGGCCGGCGCAATCACAATGGCATCTGCCTGCTCAGGCAACGATAAGTGTTTCATCTCCTGATGCGCCTCGAACACCTCCATCGAGACGGGATGGCCTGAGAGCACTTCAAACGTCAGCGGAGTGACGAATTTCGTAGCAGACTGCGTCATCACGACGTGCACGACCGCTCCTTCACGGAGTAAGGTTCGTAGCAACAAGACAGCCTTATAGGCGGCAATGCTGCCCGTCACGCCGAGCACGATCCGTTTTCCGATCAACGTCGGCCCTGTAGAGCCGGAGATCTCCACGTATTACTCCTCGCTCGTCCCCGCTACCGCCTTCGGAGTATCGTCGACATAGACGCTCAGTTCTTTCTTGATCTCCTTCGCATCGTCGCCGGTCATCATGGCGATGCGCTCCATTTCACCTTCTTTGCCGCGCTTCGATTCCTTCATCGCATCCCGGGCCTCTTGGCCAACGAGGTATGTCGTTTGTCCTCGGAGGACTTCATCCAGGGCAATGGTCGTTTCCTTATTGAAGCGCGAGGCGGCATGACGCGATCCTTGCAAGATATGCTTCGCCCGCTGACCCGCGATGATTGCGAGCCGGTGGCGTGAGTCAAATTCACCTGGTACGTATTGTGGCAAGAGTCTCAACATGTCGATCATGGCTGCAGTGCTCCTTTGTGTGATGAAAGATCGTTGCGATTTCAGGATTTCTGTTCGTCATCGAGAATGAAATTATTTTCGAGCCACGTCATATTCAATCGCTTCGTCTTCAGACGCTCAGACCAGAAGATACTTTCGAGGTCGCGAATCGATCGGTTGATGTCGTCGTTCCGGACGATGTAGGCGTACTCCCGATAGCTCCAGACCTCTTCTTTGACTTTGTGCAAGCGTCGCTGGATCTCTTCCGCCGTGTCGGAAGCCCTGGCTTGCAGTCGGGATCGGAGTACGGCCATTGAGGGGGGAAGAATAAAAATCGATACCGAATCCTCAAATCGCTTCCTGACCTGCATAGCTCCTTGCACGTCGATCTCCAGCAAGACATCGATCCCCTGATCGATCTTTTCGGTCAGCGATTTCCATGGTGTGCCGTAGAGGTTCCCGTACACGCGGGCCCACTCGACAAACTCATTCCGATTGATCATCTCTTGGAACGGCTGTTCGTCGATGAAATAATATTCGCGCCCATGCTCTTCGCCGAGTCGTGGCTGTCTTGTCGTATAAGAAATTGAGTGCCACAGATCGGGAAGGTTCGTCGTGAGTTGCTTGCAGAGTGTGGTCTTCCCGGTGCCAGACGGGGCAGAGATAATGAAGAGAATCCCACGCCGATCCGTCGAGGATCGCGGTTGGCCTGACACTGTCGCGGTAGAACTTGTGGTCGTACTAGTACTCATTCGACGTTTTGGACCTGTTCGCGAATACGTTCGAGCTCGGCTTTCATCTGCACCACATGACCGGCAATTTCTGCGTCGTTGGCTTTGGAGCCGATCGTGTTGACTTCCCGCCCGATTTCCTGAAGCAGGAAGTCGAGTGTCTTGCCGACAGATTCTGCACGTTTGAGCGTCTGCTCAAACTGTATCATATGCGAGTCCAATCTGACTATTTCTTCCGTAATGTCGCCACGATCTGCATAGATTGCTAGTTCCTGATGGAGCCGAGGGGGATCAGGAATTTCCGACCCCAGGAGTTTCTCCACACGGGTCTTCATGCGGATAAAGGCCTCCTGGGCCAGCAGAGGGGTTCGTGCGGCGATCAGGGTCTTGTGTCCCCGGATAGCCTCGACCCGTGCGCTCATATCCTCTGCCAGGGCTTTCCCTTCGCGTGTTCGCATGTCCGCAAGATCTGCCAGCGCCTTAGTCCTCAATTGTTGAACGATCTTCGCCAGTTTCGGGTCTTCCGTTGGTTGATCCGATACTGACACCACGTCACGGAGCCCAGCCATGAGCGCCAGATCGATAGAACCGCTCAGCTTCAGGGATTTCTTGAGAGTGAGGAAGGCCTGATGGTACTGCTTCGCGAGAGGTAGGTCAAGGTTGACCCCTCCGGCACGACCTTTTCCAGCCTGAACCGTCACTGTGATATCGACACGACCACGGGTGCAGCGTTGCTGGATAGATTTCTTAAAGGAGTCTTCCAAGTGGCTCAACGGCCTGGGAAGGCGGCAGGTAATTTCAAGAAAGCGATGGTTCACGGAGCGCATTTCGACCGTGACGGACCCATCTTGCCAAGGAGCCTGCCGACGACCGAAGCCAGTCATGCTATGAATCATTGCGGGCCTTTCTCTTTCCAGGAGCACTGTTGGTAAACCGGACAGGTACCGCACCGGGGCTTTCTTGCGAGGCAGATGTATCGTCCGTGTAACAGCAATCGCTGCGAGACGGCCGTCCACTGGGATTTCGGCATCAGTTGCTGCAGGTCCTCTTCTACACGTTCTGGATTGTCAGATTTGGTCAGAGCAAGCCGCTTGGCTACGCGTTTCACATGAGTATCAACGACAATGCCAGGCTGTCCAAAGGCATTTCCCAGAATGACATTCGCCGTCTTTCTGCCCACGCCAGGCAGGGCGATCAATTCTTCCATTGTCTGCGGAACCTCTGTATTGAATTGTTCAGTCACGACCTTGCCGCAAGCAAGAAGATGTTTGGCTTTATTCTTATAGAAGCCAGTCGACCGAATGAGTTGTTCGAGCTCGGGTAACTTGGCGGCTGCCAGCTCTGCTGGTCCTGGATATCGGCCAAAGAGTGGCGGAGTCACCTGATTCACCCGCTGATCCGTACATTGTGCTGAGAGAATTGTCGCCACGAGCAGCTCCCAAGGGGAACGATGGTCGAGCTCCATTTTCGGTGTCGGCATGGTGCGCTGAAGCGCCTTGGCAATGGCCTTGAGGCGGTCTTGACGATCGAGCGATGGTACAGATTTCGTAGTCATGGCTGGTGCCGAAGAAGGTGGATTGTGCCGCAAGTTAGGGACGAGATGCAATCGGGCTTGGGGGCGCGGATTTTCGGGAAGAGCCACCCTCTGGGACAAGTACGGCCAACCGTTCTTCAAGCAGCCGGATGAGCGGATGCAAGGTCTCCGAATGCAGGGCCGAAATTCCAATCGCCCCATAGCGCTGACAGAGTACCTCCGCTTGTCCGGTTGGAAGCTGATCACATTTATTAAACACTAAGACCCGTGGAAGCTGATCGAGCGTGAGGTTTTGCAACACGGTGTCAACCGCGGCGATATGGGCATCCAGATCTTTGGCTCCTGCATCCACCACATGGAGGAGGAGGTCGGCATCGCGTAATTCATCCAATGTCGTTCTGAACGCGGCGAGCAGATCTTTGGGAAGATCGCGAATAAATCCCACGGTGTCGGTGATGATGACTTCCCTGCCCTGCGGAAAACGCAGACGGCGGCTGGTGGTATCGAGTGTTTCAAAGACACGTGGGGCCGCGCTCACCTGACTGTTTGTTAAGACGTTGAGCAATGTCGACTTGCCGGCGTTCGTGTACCCCACGATGGACAGGACGGGGAAATCCTGTCGGACGCGGCGCGAGCGTCGTTGGTCTTGATGGCGGGCAAAGTCCTCGATCTCTCGTTCCAAATAGTCGATGCGCTCCCTGATTCGACGGCGGTCCGTTTCAAGTTTTGTTTCGCCCGGCCCTCTGCTGCCAATGCCCCCGCCCAAACGCGAGAGACTCGTGCCTTGGCCGGAGAGACGGGGGAGCAGATAACGAAGTTGCGCCAACTCAACTTGGACCTTACCTTCGCGGCTATGGGCGCGTTGCGCAAAAATGTCGAGGATCAGCTGGGTCCGATCGATGACCGTCAGGTCGCTGATCTCCGCAATCGCGCGTAACTGTCCGGGAGCTAAGTCTTGATCGAAGATCAAGAGATCTGCACCCTGTTGCATCGCTTGTGTCAGCACATCTTTGAGTTTACCGCTTCCTAATTGAAACCGATGGTGGCCACCCTGTGTCCGTTGTACTAAGCGGTCGATGACCGTGAGATCGGCAGAGGAAGCCAATTCCGCGAGCTCAGCGAGGCGTTCCTCCTGTTCGGCTTTGCTCTTGGGTGAGGCGCTGACGAGGATGGCGGTTTGACCCTGGGCCATCGTGTGAGATGCGCTCTGACATTGTAGATCCGACTCCAGGTCGTGAATGAAGGTTTCAAAACTCACCGGACATTGATGGGCCAAAGTGGGCTTCAGCAGCGTATATAAGGATTTTTCAGGACCGGGTGGATTCAGATGGGCCAGGGAGAGCAAACTCGGTTCTCCCTTGGGCGTGACGGCCAACGTTCCGATCATGTCGAGTCGGAGCAGGCCCAGCATGGTGAGGTCCTCTTGCGTGATCGGCTCCTCTTTCAAGTTCGAACGGATCAGGCGAAGGCCCCTCAGCGATCGCGGACTCGCACGAAAGGTGGTTAGTGTCGTTGGAGAGGGCTCGGTGCCAGCGCCGACCAAAACGTCTTGCACTGCACCACGCCTAGTGATGACTAGTCCGATGGGACGGCGAATCTCATGCGTGAACTGCGCAAGAGTTTTTGCCGCTTCAGATGAGAGGACGTCATCCACGGGCATACGTCGGCGATACAGCCGTTCAAGCATGGCGAGCTGGCCGGCACGGAGACCCAGGACTTGACCGTAGATTTCAGGAATGAGCGTCGTGTCCTTCTCTAAAGATTAGATCGCATGTGCCAACGGTGAAACCATTGAAGCTTGAGCATCCAAGTCTAGGGGGGCCCGCGTTCCTGCGCAAAGCGCCTGCCTCCCTGCCGCCGCGATCATCGCAGCATTGTCGGTGCAATAGCTTAGCGGAGGAAGGCTCAAAAGCAGACCCTCGGATGCGGCTCGCTCTTGGAGCAGCAGGCGCAAGCGAGAATTTGCAGACACCCCGCCGACAACGGCTAATGCACGAGCGCCGGATGAGCGAACTGCGGCAAAAGTTTTCTCAACCAAAATAGTGACGATGGCTTCTTGGTAACCAGCTGCCAGGTTAGCCACTTGGACCGACATGGATTGCTCAGATATCGCTTGAACTCTGTAGAGCAAAGATGTTTTTAGCCCACTGAAACTAAAGTCAAGGCTCCCCTTCTTGAGGTAGGATTTCGGGAATGCAATGGCGCCAGGATCACCTTTTCGAGCTAAGCGATCGATGGCTGGTCCTCCCGGATATTCGAGCCCAAGCAGTTGAGCCCCTTTGTCAAAGGCCTCCCCTGCCGCATCATCCTTGGTTGCGCCTAGAAGCCGATAGCGACCGCTTGTTTCCTTGAAATACAAATGCGTATGACCGCCTGAGACCACCAAAATCACACAAGGCAATGAAAAGGTTGGGTCCTGCAACCAGGCGGAAGCAATGTGCCCCTCCAGATGGCTTACGCCGACCACTGGGATACTCAAGGCATAGGCCAGCGCCTTAGCATAGTTGATCCCAACGAGGAGAGCGCCGGCCAAGCCAGGTCCTTGCGTGACGGCGACTCCAGAGAGATCAGTCCATGTCAGACCAGCTTGTTGTAGCGCCTCAGCTGAGACAACTTCAATCGATTCAATGTGGGCGCGGGAAGCGAGCTCAGGAACGACGCCACCGAATCGCTGATGCACGGCATGCTGTGATGTAATCACGTTTGAGAGGACGGTGCCGTTAGCGGACAGCACCGATGCTGCGGTCTCATCACAAGACGTCTCAATACCGAGGACGGGTCCTGGTGTCCAGACTGAGATCGGCTGTTTGATGCTCGCAATCATGGAGTTTCTGCGCCTTATGAAACGGACTGACGAAAAAGCATCATGCTGAGTAGCTGCCACATAACACGGCCCTTGTGGCCGCTGGCGCCACAAGGGCCGTATCGTACGCTATATCATGCCGACGCTCAGAAAATAGGCATGCTATTAAACCCCAGCCATGGCCTCCTGCGCGATGAATGCCGGAGCGCCATCGCGAAGCACGACGCGGATTTTACGGCATTCCTTAAACCGTCCCTTGATCATCTCTTCAGAGAGTGGATCACCGATCGCACGCTGAATCGTCCGGCGCATTGGCCTGGCTCCATAGAGCGGCTCATAGCCTTCCTTAATCAGCCATTGTTTGACGTCATCCTCAACTTCGAGCTCCACACCCTTCTCAAGAAGACGAAGGTTGAGTTCACCCAACAGGATGTCGAGAATACTAGTGAGATGAGTCTTGTCCAGTTGGTGGAAGACCACAATTTCGTCGATCCGGTTCAAAAACTCCGGACTGAACGAGCGGCGCAATTCTCCCAAGACCTCTTCCTTTTTGTGACGCTCTTGATCGCCTTCCGTGTTTTGGAATCCGAGCGAGACGCCCTTCTGAATCATCTTCGTCCCGATATTAGAGGTCATGATGATGACGCAATTCTTGAAGTCGACCTTGCGCCCGAGGCTATCAGTCAACACCCCGTCGTCCAATACTTGGAGCAGGATATTGAACACATCCGGGTGAGCCTGTTCGATTTCGTCAAAGAGAACCACTGAATAGGGCCGGCGGCGGACCCGTTCAGTCAACTGGCCGCCCTCTTCATATCCCACGTATCCAGGAGGCGCCCCGAAGAGTCGCGTACTGGTGAATTTTTCCTGATATTCCGACATGTCGATTCGAATGAGTGCGTCTTCACTGTTGAAGAGGAATCCCGCTAACGTTCTTGCCAGCTCGGTTTTTCCAACCCCGGTGGGTCCCAGGAAAATAAACGAGCCGATTGGCTTCCGCGCCTCTTTGAGGCCTGCACGTGATCGCCGAATAGCTCGAGCCACGGCCGAGATGGCTTCGTTTTGACCGATTACGCGTTTGTGCAGGAACTCCTCCATGCGCAGCAGCTTGTTCGACTCTTCTTCTTCAAGCTTGAAGAGCGGAATGCCGGTCATCTTGGAGACAACATAGGCCACGTCTTCCTTCCCAATCGTCGGCTTGTTTTTCTCCTGATTCTTCTTCCACTCGCGCTTGGATTCATCGAGGAGCTTCCGCAGCCGTTCTTCTTCCTCGCGATGACGAACTGCTTCCTCGAAGTTCTGCAAGGAGATAGCCTGTTCTTTTTCGCGAGAAACTTTTTTCAGCTCTTGCTCCATGGCCTTCAGCTCTGAGGGCAATGCATAGGTCTGCAATTTTGCCCGCGAGCCAGTCTCGTCGATCAAATCGATGGCCTTATCCGGGAGGAAACGATCACTGATGTAGCGGTCGGATAACTTCACCGCTTCGAGAATAGCCTCTTCGGAAATTTCGACGCCATGATGCTCTTCGTACCGATCACGGAGTCCCTGAATGATCAGCACCGTCTCTTCGATGCTGGGTGGCTGGACGTGAATCGGTTGGAATCGCCGCTTGAGGGCCCCATCTTTCTCGATATGCTTTCGGTATTCATCGAGTGTCGTGGCACCGATGCACTGAATCTCACCACGCGACAACGCTGGCTTGAGCATGTTGGAGGCATCGATCGATCCTTCTGCCGCTCCAGCTCCGACCAAGGTATGAAGTTCATCGATGAAGATAATGATGTTTCCAGCCTGGACGATTTCCTTCATGACGACTTTCAGCCGTTCCTCGAATTGGCCGCGATACTTCGTCCCCGCGACCAGCGCTCCGAGATCCAATGCAATGACGCGGCGTGAAAGAAGGTTGTCAGGCACTTCGGACTGGACGATCCGCTGGGCAAGACCTTCAACAATAGCCGTCTTACCGACGCCGGCTTCTCCGATGAGCACAGGATTGTTTTTCGAACGGCGACTCAAAATCTGTAATACACGCTCGATTTCATCGGCTCGACCGATGACAGGATCCAGGTGTCCTTCTTGGGCCAACTGGGTCAGGTCACGACCGAACTCATCGAGTGCCGGAGTATTGCTTTTCCGGTCGCGCTCGCGCGGGGCGGACTTCCGTAAGAATGTGACAGTCAATTGTCGAGCGGTCAGGAGATTGGCTCCTAAGCTGCGGAGAATTTTCCCGCCGATCCCTTCCTCTTCTCGGAGCAGTCCCAATAAGAGATGTTCGCTGCCGATATGATTGTGTCCAAGGAGACGGGCTTCTTCGACCCCGTATTCGATTACTTTTTTGACCCGAGGGCTGAATGGGATTTCCCCAAAGGTCATGGTGGTTCCTCCGCCGGGTAAATTCCGTTCAATTTCCAAACGGATTTGTTCGGTCGAGAGACCCATCTTTTTCAAGATCATCAGCGCAATCCCGTCGGATTCACGAAGAATCGCGAGGACGAGATGCTCGGTTCCGAGGTAGTCGTTTTGATGACGCTCAGCCTCTTCCCGTGCGAGGATGATGATCTTCCGACCCTTGTCCGTGAATCGTTCGAACATCCTGCCTCCTTTTAGGTGAAACCTATTACCAGTTCCATCTGCGCAAACCTATCGAAAAACTTGACCTAATCTTAACTAGAAGGATTTTAGGTGTCAAGGCTACGAGACAATCACACAAGCCTGGAGTTCAACGAGATCCAATCCAGGAGATAGCGGCTTGAATCGCTCCGGTTCGTTGACTTCAAAAGAACCCTCCCGATACAATCTCGGACTTTTTCACCAGTATCTTAAATAGCTGTACGACAGGGCGCTACAAATGAAGAACAAAAGTATCGGGATCTTGACCAAGCCCAAGTTCCCTGAGATCAAGGACAGATTGCTCGATGTGGTGACCTGGCTCAGGGCTCGAAGCATTGGTGTCATCTTGGATACGACATCGGCAACCTTACTTGGTGAGCAAGGGGGAGTGCAGAAAACTCAACTGGCAAGCAAAGCGGATGTGCTGCTAGTCCTGGGCGGCGATGGAACTATGCTCAATGCTGCCAGGCTTGCCGGGGAGCGAAGCATTCCGATCCTCGGTGTCAACATGGGCGGTCTAGGGTTTTTAACCGAGGTTCGAATGGAGAATCTGTACCCCTCGCTTGAACGGGTGTTTGCGAATGACTTCGTCCTCGACGAACGACTGATGCTCCAAACGCATATTCATCGACATGGAGAAACTGTCGCGCGTGGGGTGGTATTGAACGATGTCGTGATCAGCAAGGGAACCCTGGCCCGGATGATCGAGGTGAAGATTTTCATTCAAGGACAGTTCGTCACGAATTTGCGCGGGGATGGCGTCATCGTCAGCACACCAACGGGATCGACCGCCTACTCTCTGTCGGCCGGAGGGCCGATCATTGATCCGGCAGTCCAATCTCTCATGGTGACCCCGATCTGTCCTCACACCCTGACGCACCGTCCCCTGATCGTTCCAGGAACCGCAGAAATTGAAATCACATTGACGAGTAGAGACGATGGCGCGATGACAACCTTAGACGGTCAGGTCGGCGTGGCGATGGTCCAGGGCGATACGGTTGAGATCAAGATGTCCGAGCACCGGACGAGACTGATTCGTTTCCCGGAAAGTGGATATTATGAAGTCTTGCGTGAAAAGCTGAAGTGGGGGGACGGCTAGCGTAAGCTGATTGCTCGCGGCCTCGTTACGACTTCCCCTTCTCGATCAGATCGATCATCTCCCGGTTGCTTGCGTATTTGAACTCCCCAATACAATCGGTCTCACCTTGGTGTTTATGCTCGATCGATTCGAGCGCGCGGAGACCCTTCGCATCGACCGGGTGGCTCTTATGGCTCTTGAGAGCCGTCGTAAGCTTATCGAGGATGACCTTCGCGCCAGTGTGACTATGTGAGGCGGTACTTGAGAGGTAGCGAGTCACAACTTCAGCGCACCAGTCCCCATCCCGTTTAGCAATTCCCACCAACCCTTCGCTGGCCTTCCTGGCCCAACCAGTCAGGAAGACACCATCCACAACTTTACCGGTGGTCTCATCGAAGGCCTGAAAGAGCGCATCGTCTGGATCGTTGGTGGTCTTGTTGGGGTTCGTCACAAATAAGCCACTCTTATAGGGGAGCCCGACGGTCTCATCGACTTTGTCGCCGACGGCAAAGA
>JBDSKU010000178.1:0-7542 GCA_039916745.1 Nitrospiraceae bacterium | reverse complement strand
ACGAACCGGTCGTCGCGGAACTCCTTAACCGGCACGGTCGCCGTGACCTTCTCATCGCCGGTTAGCGCCAAGAGATTCACGAGCGCTTTGCCCTTGGCCGCCCGCCCGGCATCCGGTATCTCATGGACTTTCAGCCAATAGACCTTCCCGGCATCCGTGAAGAACAGGAGCGACTCATGCGTGGAAGCGGTGAACAGGGTGACGACAAAATCCTCTTCCTTGACCCCCATCCCGATTTTGCCCTTACCCCCGCGGCGCTGGGCGCGATACAGGGTGACCGGATTGCGCTTGATGTAGCCGGCATGCGAGATCGTGACGACCACCTCTTCGTTCGCGATCATGTCTTCCAGAGTGATCTCCGCTTCTTCTTTCACGATCTGGGTGCGGCGCTCGTCCTTATAGGCTTCGCGCACTTCGATCAGCTCATCCTTGATGATTGTCCGCACCAGCGCTTCGCTGCTCAAGATCGACTTGAGCCGCTCGATCTGCTTCAAGACTTCTTTATATTCTTCGATGAGCTTGTTGCGCTCCAATTGCGTGAGACGCTGGAGCCGCATCTCTAGGATGGCATTCGACTGGATTTCGCTCAGCGTAAATTCACGCATCAAGCCCACACGGGCTTCATCGGGCGATGGCGCCCGTCGAATCAAGGCAATCACCGCATCCAGGTTGTCGAGCGCAATCTTGAGGCCCTCGAGGATATGGGCCCGCTCTTCCGCTTTGCGCAGCTCGAAGGCCGTCCGACGCACCACCACTTCACGCCGGTGCTCGATGAAATGATGCAGGATCTGCTTGAGATTCAGAACCTCAGGCCGGTTGTTGACCAACGCCAGCATGATGACTCCGAAGGTCGTCTGAAGTTGCGTCAGCTTGTACAGATTGTTCAACGTAATGAGCGGAATCTCTCCGCGCTTGAGTTCGATGACCACACGAATGCCGTCTCGATCGGACTCGTCACGCAGATCGGAAATCCCTTTGATCCGTTCGTCGCGAATCAACTCGGCGATCTTTTCAATCAACTTGGATTTATTGACCTGATAGGGTAGCTCCGTGACGATCAGCCGTTCACGATCCGTGCGTTCATCCGTCTCGACCTTAACTTTTGCGCGCAACGTCAGCAGACCCCGTCCGCTTTCGTACGCGGATTTGATGCCGGCTGTGCCATAGATAAACCCGGCCGTCGGGAAGTCCGGACCAGGAATCTTCTTCATGATCTGGGGAATCGTGATCTCCGGATTCTCCAAGAACAGCAGCAGCGCTTCGATCACTTCACCGACATTGTGGGTTGGAATGTTGGTGGAATAACCCACCGCAATGCCACCGGCGCCGTTGACGAGAAGATTCGGAATCTTCGAAGGAAGGACCAGCGGTTCAACCAGCGACTCGTCGTAGTTCGGTCCGAAATCGACCGTATCCTTGTCGATATCGGCGAGCATGTCCTCGGCCACCTTGGTCAGGCGGGCTTCGGTATACCGCATGGCCGCCGGCGGATCGCCATCGACCGACCCAAAGTTGCCCTGCCCGTCCACGAGCATATAGCGCATGTTGAAGGGTTGCGCCATCCGAACGAGCGTATCGTAGATCGCACTGTCCCCGTGGGGATGGTAGTTTCCCATGATTTCGCCGACGATCTTGGCAGACTTACGATAGGCCCGGTTCGACGCCAGGCCCATTTCGTTCATGCCATGGAGAATCCGGCGATGGACCGGCTTGAGGCCGTCACGCACGTCGGGGAGCGCCCGGCCCACGATGACGCTCATCGCGTAACTCAGGTACGACGAGCGCATCTCGTCTTCAATGGCGATCTGTCCTAACCGTTCATCAGGGGGCATCTAATTTTCTCCACGGATGCTCAAAATGATCACCAGCTTCGTTCTCGGTTCGTGAAAACCTTCAACGTACCCCGAGGGGACGCCTCAGCATTACACGTCCAGGTTTCTGACTTCCAACGCATGGGCCTGAATGAAGTTTCGTCGGGGCTCGACTTCATCGCCCATCAAAATCGTGAAGATCTCGTCGACACCCGGCACATCTTCCAGTTTGACTTTCAACAGCGTCCGCACTTCCGGGTTCATCGTCGTTTCCCAGAGCTGGTTCGGGTTCATTTCGCCCAAACCTTTGTAGCGCTGGATGCTGAGCCCATGTTTACCCTTGTCGAGGATCGCCTTCACCAACTCCACCGTCGCGGGCTGCAACTGTTCCTGCCCATCGGTTTTGATTTTGTACGGCGCCCGTCCAAAGCCGATCGCCGACGGCGAGAGCTTCTGCAGCTCACGGAATTCCGCGGAACCGACCAGCTCGTGCGTCACATCGAAGCTATGGGTGGCCCCGTTGGCCAGCAGACGACAAGTAACTTTGTTCGATTGATGTTCTTCATCTTCGACGATCTCCAACGTCGGTGTCAGCTTCGGGTAGACCACCGTGAGCGTTTTCTTCACATTGGCAACGATCGTCATGAGCGCCGTGCGATTCTTGAGCAACTCGCGATCCAACCCCGGCTCATCCACAAATGCCCGCACCATGCTGGCCTCGTGCGGCTTCTTATTGAGCCGGCCCAGCAACGTCTCGAACGAGATCAACTTCTTGAGAATGGGCAGGAGCCGCCGTCCCGTGACATAGCCCTGGCTCCCTTCCACGTACACTTCCACATCCTCGACGGCGATGTCGGCCAGGTGCTCGTTCAACGCCGGTTCATCTTTGAGATACCGTTCCGTCTTGCCCTTCTTCACTTTGAAGAGCGGCGGCTGCGCAATATAGATGTAGCCTCGTTCAAGCAGCTCCGGCATCTGTCGGAAGAAAAACGTCAGGAGCAAGGTCCGGATGTGGCTTCCGTCGACGTCGGCGTCAGTCATGAGGATGATCTTATGGTACCGGGCCTTCGCGATATCGAAGGAATCTTTGTCGGGTTTTTCACTCTCTTCGCGCTTACGACCGATGCCGGTGCCGAGCGCCATGATCAACGTCCGGATCTCGTCGCTCGAGAGCATCTTGTCGAAACGCGCCTTCTCCACGTTGAGGATCTTACCCTTGAGGGGCAGAATCGCCTGAAATTTGCGGTCGCGCCCCTGCTTTGCGGAACCGCCGGCCGAATCTCCCTCGACGATATAAAGTTCGCTCAAGGCCGGATCCTTCTCCGAACAGTCGGCTAGCTTACCCGGCAGCGAACCTCCGTCCAACGCACTCTTGCGCCGGATGAGCTCTTTCGCTTTGCGCGCCGCTTCACGGGCACGAGCCGCGTCGATCGCTTTCCCGATGACTTTTCTTGCGACCGGCGGGTTCTCTTCAAAATAGTTCCCGAGCGCTTCGTTGACCGCGGCCTCGACGATGCCCTTGACCTCACTATTACCCAACTTGGATTTCGTCTGGCCTTCGAACTGCGGATTCCGGACTTTGACACTCACCACGGCGGTGAGCCCTTCACGGACATCGTCGCCGGTCAGCGATTCAGTGTCTTTCTTGAGCAGATCGTTGGCGTTGGCGTAGCTGTTAATGGTGCGAGTGAGCGCAGCCTTGAAGCCCACCAAGTGCGTGCCGCCCTCCTTGGTGTTGATGTTGTTCGCAAAGGAAAACAGGTTTTCGGCGTAGCTATCGTTGTATTGGAGCGCGACCTCCAGCACCATATCCGATTTCTCAACCTGCACGTAAATCGGCTTATGCAGCGGCACCTTCGCTTCGTTCAGATGTTCGACGAACGAGACGATCCCGCCCTTATACTTGAAGACTTGCTCTTTTGCCGGTTCTTTCCGCCCATCCTTAAGGGTGATCTCCAGTCCCTTATTCAAAAAGGCGAGTTCGCGCAATCGCTGCGCCAAGACATCGAAGCTGAAGTCGAGAGTCTCGAAGATCTGCCCATCGGACTTGAACGTAACCTGTGTGCCGCGGCGCTTCGTTTTCCCCGTCATCTTGAGCGGAGCCGTCGGCTTACCTCGCTCGTAGCGCTGCTCGAACACCTGGCCGTCCTGCCAAATTTCCAGCTCCAGCCATTCAGAGAGGGCGTTAACCACCGAAATCCCGACGCCGTGGAGTCCGCCGGACACCGTGTAGGCGCCCTGCTCGAACTTGCCTCCCGCATGCAAAACCGTCAACGCGACTTCGGCAGCGGATTTCTTCTGGGTGGAATGCATCCCGGTCGGAATGCCGCGGCCATTATCCACGACCGTGACGCTCCCATCGATATGGATCGTCACCTCGATCGACTCACCGAATCCCGCCATATGTTCATCGACGCTGTTGTCGACGACCTCATAGACGAGGTGATGGAGGCCATCCACACCGGTGCTGCCGATGTACATCGCCGGACGCTTCCGCACGGCATCCAGGCCTTCCAATACTTTGATTTGGTCCGCGCCGTAACTCTCGGATTTCGGTGTGGTCTCGTTGTCGTTACTGGCCATCAGTCTCCCGTTTCAATACAGCCCTTGGCTCTCTGCGCTCAGCGACCGACCTGCCGGCTGATCGCTGATGGCTAGGGCTCAGCTAGATTTTAATTGGCATCACGACGCACTTGAAGCCGGGACTGTCTGACTCCTGGATCAAACAGGGGCTCAGCGGATTGTCCATTTGCAGAGAAATCGTCTCTCCGTCCATGACTCCGAGCACATCCAACAAGTAACGGGCATTGAACCCCGTGTTCAACGCTTCTCCCTCATATTGTGCCGCCAGCTCTTCAGTCGCTTCTCCAAAATCGGGATTGCTGGAGAACAGCGTCATCTGTCCGGAGACAAACGACACCTTCACCGCATTCGCCTTATCGCGCGACAATACGGAGACACGCCGGAGCGCACTTTCCAATTCGTTGCGGTTGACCCCGATCTTCCTGCCGCTCTCTTTCGGAACCACTTGCTGATAGTTCGGGTAGTTCCCTTCCATCAGCCGCGAGGTCAACAGCAATCCGCTCTTCCGGAAGATCATGAGGTTTTTAGTGAACCCAATCAAGGGCTCGCCTTCGCCGCCTTCTTCCAGAAGACGCTGCATCTCATGCGCGGCTTTCTTCGGAATGATGGCTTTGATCTCTTGCGGAACGCCTTTGGCCCCCGGCATGCCAACCTCCTGTTCGGCCACCGCCAACCGATGTCCATCGGTGCCGACCAAGCGCAAGATCGTTTTCTTCTCCGACGTGATGAGGGTCACCAACAGACCGTTGAGGATGTACCGCGCGTCATTGTCACCGGCCGCAAAGAGGGTCTTGCGAATCAGCTCTAAGAAGCCTGCCCCGGCGAGAGGAATGAGCCCTTCCCGTTCGATCGTGGGCAACGCGGGATAGTCGGTACTGGGGAGACCGACAATCTTAAATTGGCTCTTGCCGGCCTGAATCGTCGTCCAGTTATTGTCACCAGAGGTGATATCGATGTCGCTGACGTTCAGTTCCTTGATGATCTCATAGAGCTTCCGAGCGGAGACCGTGACCCCTCCGGGCTTCTCGACGGTGGCCTTATAGAGCCCGCGCATGCCGATCTCGAGGTCGGTGGCGACGATCTCCACCCCCTCCTGCTTCGCCTCGATCAAAATGTTCGAGAGGATCGGCATCGTGTTGCGCTTTTCGACAACACCTTGAACCCGCTGGAGGCCCGTCAAGAGCTCCACTCGTCCCATACGTAACTTCATAATCTCTTCTCCCTCACCCAACCGCTCATGCTCGTAGAATCTGTTCCTTCAAGCTATCCAACGTGGCACTCAATGCACTGTCGAGGTCTTTGGCTTTAATGACCTGTTTGCAGGCATGAATGATCGTCGTATGGTCTTTGCCTCCGAACTGCCGCCCAATCTCGGGATACGAGGAGTCCGTGAGTTCCCGGCAGAGATACATGGCGATCTGCCTCGGATGGACCAATGTTTTACTCCGGCGACGGGATTTCAGGTCGGAGATCTTCACATGGAAGCGCGCGCCCACCGTTTCCTGAATATCGTCCATCGACACGATCTTTTTCTTGGTGCCGATCAGATCCCGGAGCACGGTCTTTGCCATCTCCAGCGTGATCGTTTGGCCGGTGAGCGACGCATAGGCGCCGAGGCGCACCAGCGAACCTTCCAGCTCGCGAATATTGCTCTTCATCGTGGTTGCGAGAAACTGGACGACATCTTCCGGCAACGAAACGCCATCGTCTTCGGACTTTTTCCGCAAGATGGCAATGCGTGTCTCCACGTCCGGCGGCTGAAGATCCGCGATCAAGCCCCATTCAAAGCGCGACCGCAGCCGTTCTTCGATATCGGGCATGTCTTTTGGAAAGCGATCGCTCGAGAGGACCAGTTGCTTATGCGCTTCGTAGAGGGCATTGAACGTATGGAAGAATTCCTCCTGCGTCCGTTCCTTGCCCGCCAGGAATTGAATGTCGTCGATCATCAACATATCGATATGACGATACCGCTTCCGCAGGTCCATCATCTTGTCGTATCGAATGGAGTTAATAACCTCGTTCGTAAACTGCTCGGTCGTCAAATAGGCAATGCGAAGATCGGTCCGCTCTGCCACATAGTTTCCAATGGCATTCAAGAGGTGGGTTTTCCCCAGCCCGGTCTCGCCGTAGATAAATAGCGGATTATAGGCTTTCGCCGGTTGTTCGGCGACCGCCATACAAGCGGCATGGGCAAACTGGTTCCCAGCCCCCACGACGAAATTCTTGAATGTGTACTTTGGATTAAGCTGGATTCCCCGTTTCGGCCGAGCCGCGGTACTTTGACGGTTAGGCGCTGGCGTAGTCCCATTTTCAGGCAGCTTGGCTACCTGTTTATGAAAGATGGAGAAGGTGATTGCCGTTTCCTCTCCGCCTCGGGCAGCCGAGAGCGCCTCCACCAAGAGTGGTCCGTAGTGCTGGTTTAACCAATCACCAAAAAACTTATTTGGAACGCCTAGTTGCGCGGTAGATTCTTCAATGCGCTCGAGGTGAATCGGTGTAAACCACGTATCATAAACCTGTTTTGGCACTTTCCCTTGAATACAAGCCAAGGCGTCTTGCCACACATTCACAAGCGTCATTGTTTCTGTATCATTCTTCATACACAGACTTATTCACACCTGTGGATAACCTGATTCTTCGTCGTATTTTCTGACTCGGTTTCTCACTTTTTCATCCCGCGGACGACTCCAGCCAAGATCTATTACTTAAGCTGACACAGGTTGCTGACTGTGCATGCAGGGGTTACTCAGAGTCAATCCCCAAGTCTCTCCACAAAGACCGAGCTCGAGAAAATCTAACGAATCAACAGCTTGATCGCCGTCCACAATATCCACAGAGCCTACTCTTACTCCTGCTCCTACGACGAACTCTTATTACGACATACATAACTTCGGAGAAGAGGTCACGAACAACCTAGACAACAATGACATGTTCCGATGAGAAGATGCGCTCAATAAGATCGTCGTAGGTTATTGTCGGACATGAAGAATCGACAACCTCTCCCTCAACTGCCACGGTAACTCCCTTCACGGAAGAAGGGACTGTCGATATCGACTGCTCCACGAATACGATATCCATATCTGCATCACTGGGGTGAAAGAGCGATGAAGAGATACTGTCGGGCTGTTGGCGAAGAAGATAGAGCGTC
>JBDSKU010000177.1:0-6803 GCA_039916745.1 Nitrospiraceae bacterium | reverse complement strand
CGCGTGGGCTACTCCTCCTACCTCAAACATCAAATCCGCACAGAGCTCAAATCCTCCGGCGATCCGGTGACGCAGATCACGGTTCTTCAAGGCGCCATCCGCGAACTCTAAACGGCAGCTGAAAACTCCTTCCAGCATCGTTCTCGTGCGCGTGCCTCCCTGCGACGTACCTCAAGGGTACGCCTCAGTCGTCCCGCTTCCTGCGGCCTTGCTGGAAGAAGTTTTGAGCTGCCTCTGAGTCTCCGGAAAAATTCCCAACTTCGTTCTCGGCTCGAAAATCCTCAACGTACTCCTCTCGGGAAAAGAGCTGTTCCGACAGCTCGGGGTGGGGTGGGTGAGGACCGTTACGCCTCCGGTGTTTTCTCGCCTACGGCCTCGTTGACCACCTGTTTGAGCAACCGCAAACTAATCGATAGTTCTTTGCGGCCTTGCTGGTGGAAATTTTGAGCCGCCTCCGGAATCTCAAAAAAGACGTTCACCGTTGAACTCACCTGCGCATTATTTTGCTCTCGCCTTCGACAGACCCTTGGGTCTCCCTTTGAGCGCATTGAGTCGTCGATCGGTCACTCGAATGCCTTTGGTGGTTCGTCGAAGGGCGCGCGCGCGTGCCAGCAAAGCATTGGCATCGACCGGCACGCTGTGCGGCACCTGCTCAAGATAAGCAATAATCTCAAGATTTAGACTTCTGTGATGTGCGGCGGCTTGGCGCTTCAATCGTTTAAGCAGGGGATCTGGGATATTCTTGATGCTCAAGGTCGCCATCAGAAGCTCCTTATCAGAATCACGGTTTCGCGAGATACCACAGGAGATCACGGGACGTGAGAACGCCTTTGGCTTTCGCCTTTTTACTCCAATAGCCTTGGATGGCCCGGAACTCCTGTTCAAGCCGATTGTGTTTGTTCTCTGAGACGAGATCTTGCAAGACCGCGACGGTGCTCTTTCCCTCACGCCGAGCGAGCTGATCCAGTTCTTTCGAGAGCGCCGGAAGAAGGGTCAGTTGACGTTTTGCCACTGTTGCCATGGTCACACCTCATACGGCTTAAAACCTACAACGCAGGCCCATACGCGTCCATCTGACATCCTGGATAGAGGCAGACCAACCAGGCTTACTTCGGATTATTGATGTACGTGTAGCCCAGCCGTTGCATGCAATTCTTTTCGATGATCGGCCCCTTGAAGGGCTCATCGGTCTTGTTGCGCTGCGAATCCAAATAGGCCGTTTTCTCGCAATGGGCAAAATCGTCCTGGGTTTCCAGCTCCGTTCGCCCAGTCTGCTCCCAACGCCCCGAAGGGGTCGTCGCACAGCCTGACAACATTCCAATCAGCACCGCGACATAGACTGACTTCATGATGCCTCCTCCTGTTGCAACCGTTGCGACCAATGGGTGCCCCTGGTGAATCATGCGCACTACTCTATCCCCACTACGTATATGACGCAACTCTTCGTACCTGCATACCTTGATGCCCGTATGCGAACAGGGCATGATCCGCGTCGGTGAATGAGCCGGGATTTGATGATGAAACCTTCTCCATTTTTGGTTCTGTTGCTGGTGGAATTATTGGGGCAGTTCCCCTCGGCATTCGGCGGCCCGCTTCGTGACCGGATCGAGGAGCGGCTCGAAAGCCGGCGCGCTGCTGCACAGGCCGAGGACACCGGCGAGCTAGACCTTGGCGAGCAATCGGCGACTGGAACGCGCCTCCCGTCGAACGCGCGGCTTGAGCGCGACCTCTCCTACGGCAACGATCCTCAACAACGTCTGGATGTGTATCTCCCCGCCCAGGCCAAGGCTGCGCCGATCATCTTCATGGTGCATGGGGGTGCCTGGATGATCGGTGACAAAGCGGCGGCGGGCTTCGTCTCGAACAAGGTCGCTCATTGGCTGCCCAAGGGCTATATCATCGTCTCGTCGAACTACCGCATGTCCCGACGGCCCAACCCACTTGACCAGGCAGACGACATCGCCCGAGCCTTGGCCTTCGTGCAGGCCAAGGCTCCATCCTGGGGAGGCGACCCAACCAGGGTGCTATTGCTGGGACATTCTGCTGGAGCCCATCTGGTGTCCCTGCTGGCAGCAGACCCTCGCATCGTAACCAGCAAGGGCGGCGCAGCCTGGCTCGGCACCATCGTACTCGACAGCGCCGCCTTGAACCTCGTCGAGATCATGCAGAGCAAGCACAAAGGTTTTTATGATCGCGTCTTCGGAAAAGACCGAACGTTCTGGACTCAAGCCTCGCCCTACCATCGGCTGACTGTGGCTCCGGCGCCGATGTTTCTGGTCTGCTCGACCAAGCGCAACGATGCCTGTCCGCCAACACAAACGTTTGCGTCCAAGGCAACCGAACTAGGTGGGAAGGTCACTGTGCTGCCGGTAGATATGAAGCATGGCGAGCTGAACAAAGAGCTGGGTCTGCCCAGCGACTACACCACAACGATCGAAAGGTTCATGCACTCGCTCGGCCTACCGTAGTCGGCTGCTGAAAATTCCGACTTCTCACCCGCCCAACCCCCAGCGCGCCAAGACGCGCTGTTTTCCCAAGCTGCGTTCTCAGTCATCCATCCACCCGACGTACAGACTCCTTCCCCTTCTGACTCGCGTGTTCCGCGAGTAGGAGGGCGACCAGGCGGCCTATCCCGTACTGCCCTTCTATGACGCCTTAGCGGTCTTGAGGTGCAGCTCCGCTTGCACTCGTTCGAGCACGAAGAGTTTCAGGAGCGTCTGATAGGGGACATCGCGCTTATTGGCCAACGTCTTGATTTGATCCAGAAGAGATTTTGGCAGCCGGAGTGAAATGGTCTCCGTCGATGGCTTGAGCTTCGGAAAGATCATCCGGCGACTCTTGGAGTAGTCGATATACTCCGTTGAGTCATGCGAGGCCCAGAAGGCGGCTTCCTGCGCTTCACTCTTGAACGTCGGTTTTGATTTTAACTTGCTCATCGTACGTCCTCCGTTCCTTCACACTCATGTCCCTTGCCGATATGACGCGAATCCTCCGCTTGCGGGCGGTAAAGACTAGAAAAAGCCGTCGTCCTGCGTCGGTTTGCCCCAGGACATAGTAGCGGGCCTCAACTGTGGAATGGACCGAGTCTTCCGACACGACCAGCGGAAGGTTGAAGAACACTTGCTCGCATTCCCAGGGGGTGACACGGTGCTTTTCCCAATTCTTCGTGAGGTTGGCCTCATTCCAATCGAACCCTTCAAGCCCGAGCAGTCTCTTCATGCGCGCCCCAGTCTGTATATGGCAACAATATACCGATGGGCCTTACCTCGTCAACGCCTCCCCCTCAACGATCCCCCCGAGCTTATCCGTTCTAACTCATTCGTACTCGACAGCGCCGCCTACGACCTCGTCGAGATCATGCAGCGGAAACATCCCCGTATCTATGATCGCGCGTTTGGGAATGACCCTGCGTTCTGGACCGACGCGTCGCCATACCGTCGGCTGACTGTGGCCCCGGCGCCGATGTTGCTGGTCTGCTCGACCAAACGCAGCGATGCCTGTCCGCCAGCACAAACATTTGCATCCAAGGTAACCGAACTAGGTGGAAAGGTCATCGTGCTGCCGGTAGATATGAAACACGGCGAGCTGAATAAAGAGCTGGGTCTGCTCAGCGACTACACCACAACTATCGAAGGGTTCATGCGTACGCTCGGACTACCGTAATCGGTTGCTGAAACAGGCGCCCAACTTCGTTCTCAGCTCGAAAAATCCTCAACGTACCCCACTTGGGAAAAGAGCTGTTCCGACAGATCTGGGTTGGGCGGGTGAGAATGCGACGCCTCCGGTATTTTCTCGCCTTCGGCCTCGTGACCACCTGTTTGAGCAACCGCACCGTGCAATTAATGCTCACCGTGATATGCCGCTTAACGCGCAATCTCTGCCACGTTCTTGTGGTCGCGAAACGACGGCAAGAACATAGGCGGAATTGCTTGCTTACCATCATTGACTTACCTAGGTTAGTAGGGTAAGTTTCCTGACCTATGAAACTAAAGACTGCGCGAAAACGCCACAAGACATTTCCTCTTGAGATGGAGGATAACTTGCATAAAGCTCTGAAATACAAAGCGATTGAATCCGATCAGACGCTTCATTCTTACATCATAGAAACATTGACAGCTAAGGTGCAAGAAGAGCCAGCGCATTACATCGCATCCAACCGCCAAGTCGCGAACTCCGGTGAGAGAAAAAAATGAACGCTCCCTATGTTAATGGCTCGTCAGTGTGGCCTCTTCGGTGCTCTGAGAATGAGCCGGTTCAAATAGTTAGCGGGGACGTCAGAGATAAGCTGTCGGCCCTGCCCGATGAGACGGTTCACTGTTGCGTGACATCACCGCCGTATTGGGGAATGCGAGATTATGGTTATCGTGGCCAAATCGGCGCGGAAGACACGATTGAAGAATACATTTCGAACTTAGTTTCCTGTTTTAGAGAAGTGCGTCGTGTGCTGAGAGCCGATGGCACGTTTTGGTTAAACATCGCAAACACATACACTTCTGGTGGCCGCGGCTGGCGGGATAAGGATATAAAGAATCAAGGGCGGGCGATGTCGTATCGCCCCGACACACCCGAAGGATTAAAGCCCAAGGACTTAATCGGTGTGGCTTGGATGCTGGCAATGTCTCTCCAGCGTGACGGCTGGTATCTTCGCTCCGACATCATCTGGCATAAGCCAAACTGTCAGCCTGAGTCCGTGAAAGATCGGGTAACGGTTTCGCATGAGTATCTGTTTATGTTCTCGAAGAGCGAGAACTACTACTTTGATCAAGAAGCCATTAAAGAACCTACGGCGGATGGGAAAGGACGTAAGAACAAGCGTACGGTCTGGCAAATAAATACCGAACCATGCAAGGAAGCTCACTTTGCCGTGTTCCCACGCGCCCTCGTTCGTCCCTGCATCCTCGCAGGATCTCCCAAGGGTGGGCTAGTACTTGATCCGTTTCTTGGAAGTGGAACGGTCGGCATCGTCGCGATCGAAACAGGTCGACGATGCGTCGGGATTGAGGTGAAAGAGGACTATATCGATATTGCCAAACAGAGGTTGCTGGGGGTATCACCAGCCCTGTTCACAGGGTGTCCGTAGATGGATCGAACTTCCACGAGGCATGAACGAAACACAAGTCTTTTTTCAGCCCCTTGATCTGCAGTTTCCGTTCGCCTCCTCCATCGAAGTATAGGCTGTACAGAGTCTTTCCTTCCTTTTCAACATAGCAATAACCAGGCTTTGGAAATTGTCCGCTAGCACTCATTATCTTGAGTCGACCAGTTGCGGCTTTTTTAAGAAGCGCTTTGGGGACCTCAACCAACTCATAAAAATAGTCAGGAGTTCCCTTCCTTAGTGCTCGAAGAATTAGGATTCGCTGAACTCCAGCCAAGGCACTAAGAAACTGTGCTCTCAAGCCTATTAGGTCATCAGGATCATCTCCCCACTGACCCCCGCCGAGTTCCATAAACTTCGAAATATGGATCGTATCCAAACGAATTGCTTTTGCAGCCTCCGTCTTGAGGGAGAAGTTTTCGTCTCTGATGCGTAGATCGTAGCCCCTCCGTCCACGCTGGGCAAGGGCCGCGTCGATGCCGTCCGTTTTCAATACGTTCTCAAGAGCATACTCGAACTTGTCCTTTGAAAATGGTTCGCGAGAGAAGCAATGGTGGAGGCGCAGTACGTCGCCAAAGTCTTCCAATATACGCTCGGAGATTAGCCCTGAAGTTTTAGATTTCCAATAATCTCGCGGGAGAGAGAAAACTCTGACAATACGATCAATAAGTTGGAGCCTATAATCTGTGAGCCCCGGGATCGCGGCGAGAAGACGTTCTATTCTTTCTGATCGAGTCATTTCATTAACGACTTCTGGTTTAAACGGCACGATTCTATCGTGGTCTGCCGAACAAGCACAGCCCCGCTGTGCGCGGTCCTTGAGTTATCCCTCTACCCCCTCACACAGAAGGCCTGAGGCTCCTTCTCAGCCTGTGCGTAATGAGGGACCACCGCCTGTAAGAGGAAATGCTGTTCTGTCCCGCGGGCTGCTCACAAAGGGCCGTTCAGCAAAGGCCGCATGCGAACAGCTAAGGATGGTTCTTCGAGTTCGCCCCTCCCTCAGGTTCTCCCACATATCAGAGGGTCGGCCATTTCTTCGTTCGACCGCGCGCATTGAGCGAGCACCGCCCGTAATGTAGCTATTCGATAGTTCTTGTGTGCGCGCTCAGCGAGCGAGGAACGCGAGGAGACGGCGGGCCCTAGTCCGCCATTTGGCCTTCTTGAAACAACTGATTCAAAATCGCGTTTTTCTTTTCGGGATCTTTGTAGTACTTGAGCGCCTTGGCGAAGTTGTCCAGCGCGCTCTGGCGCTTCCCCTTTTGGGAATAATATTCGGCGATGCCATGGTAGGCTCGAGGGTCTTGATCGTTGGCCTTGAGCGCGCGATTGAAGGATTCGTAAGCCGCCTGCATATGTTGTCTACTCAGCGCCATCCAGCCGAGCGCCGCATGGGCCGGACCGAAGTTCGGATCGGCGACGAGCGCCGCATCGTATTCTTTGAGTGCCAGATCCAGACGGCCCTTCGTTTCGTAATGGTTGCCCAGCGAAAAATGCACGGCTGCGTCATTGGGGTTCAGGCGCAAGGCTTCTTTGTACGACTGCAAGGCCGGCTCGAACTTGCCCTGCTCGGCGAGCGCGCAGGCGAGGTTGGCATGGGCCACCGAGTCGTTGGGATGCAGCTTGATCACTTCGCGATATTGGGGGATCGCCATCTCCAACCGGCCCTGCTCTTGATAGGCCACGCCCAGGTTGGTCCGCGCCGGCGCAT
>JBDSKU010000176.1:0-3900 GCA_039916745.1 Nitrospiraceae bacterium | reverse complement strand
CGCCGCAACAAGCCGCAGCGGAGAGCTCGACGACCTCGATCCCCAACCGGCCGATGATGGCTCGCGTCGATTGATAGAGTTCCGGGGTCGCCCCTTGGGCCGCACAACCGGGGTAGAGGGCATATTTCATGGGTCTACCGTGACGAAAGATGTGACAGGGTCTGGTTGAGTGACTCTCGAAGATCGTCCATCGCCGCCACCGCCTTCGACTGCACCTGTTCCCAGGACGAAGCCGTGGCGGAATGAATCTCCTGCGCTTTCTTATTGGCCAACTCTTTCTTCTTCTCTAATTCTACAATCGACTTCCGGATGTCCGCTCTAGCCGACGCCGACGCATGCTCGACTTGCCCACGCAATTGCGTGATACGCACCTGCATCTCATCTAATTCTGTCTGGACCTTTCTCTGAAATGCATCTTTCTGTTGAATCGTATAGTCCTTGGTAGCCGTCACCGCTTCCTTCGCTTCACGAATCACCGTCTCGCCTGTCACCGGCTTCTCTGACGCGCCAGCCGAAACAACAACGGGCAGGGCCAGCAACCCAATGCCCACGATCCCACACAACATTCCAGACACAATTTTCATCGCCATCCCCTCCATCCCACCGACAGCCACCGACGCCTCTGAGTATAACTTCCGACTTTCAGAAAGTCACCGTGCAGGGTCCCTCCCTTTGACCATTGCTTCGATATTCGTATACCCTCACGGCATCAGACCCTGAGGAGCACAGGACCAACCTCATCATGAAACCAGTCAAAGGTCGCCCCCAAGATACGCAACAGGCCAAGCTCGACCGAGCGCCAGATACTGCGACCATCCGCGCCTTGATGAATGAAGGCAGCGCGCATCTGCAAAGCGGCCGACTCCAGGAGGCCGAAGGCGCTTATCGGCGGGCCCTCGTCTTAGCCCCGAACCATCCGGACGCATTACACCATCTCGGCCTCTTGCTCTATCGACTCAATCGATTCGACGAGGCCATCGCCACCATCTCCCGCGCCATCGAACAGGCTCCTGCCTCGCCGCTCTACTCGTTTAACCTTGGCGTCGTGGCCCAGAAGGCGTCTCGTCCTGACGAAGCCATCCGCGCCTACCGGCAAGCCGTCACGTTGAACCCACGACATCTTGAAGCCTGGATCAACCTGGGCAATGTGCTCAAAGACCGCGGTGCGCTCCCCGAATCCATTGAGGCGTACCAACAAGCCCTGACCCTCAATCCGTCCCATGCCGACACCCATAACAACCTCGGCGCCGCCTTCAAAGAACAGGGCGAGATGGCACGGGCGCTCGCCTCCTATCGTCAGGCCATTCACTTGAAGCCGACCCATGTCGAAGCGCTCAACAATCTAGGCCTGGCCTTGATGGAAACCGGATCGCTGAATGAGGCCATTGCGTCATTCACAGAGGCCCTCACGGTCATGCCTGGCTATCTGAAGGCCCTCTACAATCTTGGCATCGCCTGGTCCTGGGCAGGAGAACAGGAGAAGGCCGTCGATTGCCTCCAGCGCGCGGCGACTGCCAAGCATGATCATGCCAAGCCCGTGACCGACTCCTTTGTCTATCGCTCACGCATCACCCATGATCTCGAACAAGTTCGATATCTGTTCGAGCGACAACTTCTGCATGACGAGCATCGTCCCTACTTCCAGGCCCTCCAACAACTCGACGGCGAATTGCGCCGCCGCCCCGATCCAGGCAATCGAATTCCCATCACCCCGCAAGCGCTCGCACCGGTTGCGGCCTCGTTCAATCGGCTCCTGTATCGCGCTCCGAATCCGCATCTCCCGGATGGTGCACTCCATCCTGACTTGAACGTCGAGGCCGTGGAATCTCGCTATCTGGCTCAGCAACCGGAAGTCACTTATATCGACGGGCTGCTGAATCACGAAGCAATGGAAGCCCTGCGCCGTTTTTGTTGGGAGTCCACCGTCTGGAAGAAGGATTACGAGAATGGCTATATCGGGGCGTTTCTGGGCGATGGATTCGCCTCGCCCCTACTCCTCCAAATTGCCGAAGAACTGCGGCTGAAGTTTCCCCGCATCTTCAAGCAGCACCGGCTCACCCAGGCCTGGGCCTTCAAACATGACAGCACCAGACGCGGACTCAACATCCATGCCGACGCCGCAGCGGTCAATGTGAATTTCTGGATTACGCCCGACGAGGCCAACCTCAATCAGGAGACGGGCGGGTTGGTCGTGTACGACAAGGAAGCGCCCCGAGACTGGAATTTTCAGGAATATAACAGCGACAAGAACAAACCGAAGATTCTCGCCTGGCTCAAGCAGGTGGGCGCGCAGACGGTGAAGGTCCCCTATCGCACCAATCGCGCGATCGTCTTCAATTCGGACCTCTTCCACGAAACAGACGAGATCGCCTTCAAGGACGAGTACCTCTGCCGGCGGATCAACATCACCTTGCTCTATGGGTTTCGACGAAACGGCTGATGCCAGGCGCCGTGAATCGCGAGGGGTCTGACGACCGGGCAGCGCATGGCCGAGGGAGGGCTCTTACGCCACGTCGGATGTCTCGTCAGCCGGTCGCTGGTAGGGGTGTAGTTCCAACTGCGTCACGGCATGCTGCAAACGAGCCCATTCCTCAGGGTTTAAGGACACGAATTCGACTCCGAATCGACCCTCGCGCGTCCACCGCACGACCGCTTCCTGAATGGTAATCGGAGACTCATCCGGCAGGACATGGACGCGGAGCGTGATCGTGCCTCCTGGATGCACGGCGGTCTTGCAGACCACGCAGCAGCCTCGCTGCGAAAGATCGATCACTTCGCCCTCTCCGCTGACCACCGCGACAGAGGTAAAGGAACTGTGAAATCTGGCGGGGAACCGGGGATGCTGCCGCTTATCCATGCATGTCTCCTTCTGCAGTTATCCCTTTATATTGCCAATCGGTCTTAATTCCGCCACCTTTTTTGTAATTCCCGCCCGATCGACCGACTCCACCACTTCAGAAATGTCTTTGTAGGCCAGGCCTGCCTCCTCCGCAAGGCCCGACATCGACACGGCCTTGACCAGGATACCGCGCTGCTGCATCTGTTCCTGCAACTCCCTGCCGCGGACCGTTCGCTTCGCTTGCGCGCGGGACATGGTTCTTCCGGCTCCATGCATCGTCGAGCCGAACGTGTCGCGCACCGCGTGATCGGTCCCCACGAGCAGATAGGAACCGGTCTCCATCGATCCCCCACAGATGACCGGCTGGCCTGTCTGTCGAAAGATATCCGGCAGCTCCGGACTCCCCGGCCCGAATGCTCTGGTCGCGCCTTTGCGATGCACCACGAGTTCCCCCTCTGCATACCGTTCGACCTTGGCGATGTTATGCCCCACGTCGTACACCAGCTCCATGCCCAGGGCCTCGGCGGACCGGCCAAAGATCGTCGCAAAGACTTCACGAATCTGATGCGTGATGACCTGGCGGTTGGCAAAGGCCGTATTCGCAGCGCAGTTCATCGCGGAAAAATACTCCTGCCCCTCGGGAGACCGAAACGGCGCGCAGGCCAACTGTTGATCCTTCACCGTGATGCCATACCGGCGCATGGACTTTTCAAATACCCTCAGATAATCGCTCGCCACCTGATGACCAAACCCGCGTGACCCACAATGCACCATCACGACGATCTGCTCGTGGCCGATAATACCCAACGCTGTCGCCGTCGCAACATCGAATATCCGATCGTTCGAGACCACCTGAACTTCGAGATAATGATTGCCCGACCCCAAGGTTCCCAGCTGATTGATGCCTCGTTGAATCGCATGATCGGTCACGACAGACGCATCGACCCCCTCGATGCAGCCGCCTTCTTCCATACGGATGAGATCCTGAGGCCACCCATATCCCCGCTCCACACACCACTGGGCCCCATGAGTCATCACGCGACCGAACTCCTCCCTCGAAA
>JBDSKU010000175.1:0-10339 GCA_039916745.1 Nitrospiraceae bacterium | reverse complement strand
AAGAAGAAGGCTACCGAGTCATTCTCATCAACAGCAACCCGGCGACGATCATGACCGATCCAGAGTTAGCCGATCGGACCTATGTGGAGCCGATCACAGCTGAGGTGGTCGAGAAAGTGATCGAGCGTGAGCGTCCTGACGCCCTGCTTCCAACCATGGGAGGGCAGACCGCGTTGAATGCGACGATGGCCTTGGTCAAGCGGGGGACGCTCGAAAAGTATGGAGTGAAGTTGATCGGCGCGTCCGCCGAAGCGATTCATAAGGCTGAGGATCGCGAAGCGTTCAAACATGCGATGCAGCGTATTGGGTTGCGCGTGCCAACGAGCGGCACGGCGCATACCCGTGAAGAAGCGATCAAAATTCTCGAGCAGGTCGGATTTCCAGCGATCATTCGACCGTCGTTTACCATGGGCGGGACCGGTGGAAACATCGCCTACAATCGGGAAGAGTTCGAGAAGCTGATCGACTGGGCCTTAGCGATGAGTCCGGTCAGTCAAGTGCTGATTGAGGAATCGCTGATCGGGTGGAAAGAATATGAACTTGAAGTGATGCGGGACCTTAAGGACAATGTCGTCATTATCTGTCCGATCGAAAACCTGGACCCGATGGGCGTGCATACAGGCGATAGCATCACCGTCGCACCGGCGATGACGCTGTCGGATAAAGAGTATCAGCGTATGCGGGATGCTGCGGTTCGAATTATGCGTGAGATCGGCGTCGATACCGGTGGATCGAACGTCCAGTTCGGCCTGGATCCTAAGAATGGCGACATGGTGGTCATCGAAATGAATCCTCGTGTATCGAGGAGTTCCGCACTGGCCTCCAAAGCAACGGGATTTCCTATCGCCAAGATTGCCGCGAAGCTCGCCGTGGGCTACACGTTGGATGAAATCACCAACGACATCACCGGTGTGACCAAGGCCTCCTTCGAACCCACGATCGACTATGTGGTGGTGAAGATCCCTCGCTTTGCATTCCAGAAGTTCCGTGGAGCCGATCCGACCCTCACGACGCAGATGAAGTCTGTGGGCGAAGTGATGGCGATCGGGCGGACCTTTAAGGAAGCCTTGCAGAAGGCGATTCGTTCGCTGGAGTTGAACATGAACGGACTCTCCTCGCGGGAGGGGTTGGATCGGGGCATCCCTGAAGGGTTCGATCGGGAGCAAGGGCTGGAACGGGTCCGCCAACATTTGCGGACTCCGATTGCCGAGCGACTGTGGCATGTGGCGGACGGCATGCGTCTCGGCCTGTCGAATGACGCCCTCTTTGTCCTCACGAAGATCGACCCTTGGTTTTTGGAACAGGTCCGGGAGCTGATTCAATTCGAAGTGGTGCTGGTCAGCCAGGCGGGGAAGAAATCATCTGTGCTTGAAGAGTCGCTGTTGTGGCAGGCCAAGGAACTGGGTTTTTCAGACGACCGCATCGCGCAGCTTATTGGCGCCACTGCGGCCTCGGTCCGGAAGCAGCGGACCCGTGCCGGCCAGGGCGGCAGAGGGGTGACCTACAAGCGAGTGGACACCTGCGCCGCAGAGTTTGAAGCCCATACCCCCTATCTCTATTCGACCTACGGCAGTGAATGTGAGGCTCGTCCGACGGACCGGAAGAAAGTGATCATCCTCGGCGGGGGGCCGAATCGGATCGGACAGGGGATCGAATTCGATTACTGTTGTGTCCATGCGGTGATGGCGCTCCGCGAAGAAGGTATCGAATCGATCATGGTGAATTGCAACCCCGAAACGGTGAGCACGGACTACGACACCTCGGACCGGCTCTATTTTGAGCCCTTGACCGAGGAAGACGTCCTCAACATTGTGGAACGTGAGCAGCCGTTGGGCGTCGTGTTGCAGTTCGGTGGGCAGACGCCCCTCAAGCTCGCGCTGCCTCTGTCCAAGGCCGGGGTGAAAATTTTGGGCACGAGTCCTGATGCGATCGATCGCGCGGAAGATCGAGAACGATTCCGCGACCTCCTGGATAAGCTCGGGCTCCGCCAGGCGGAGAGCGGCATGGCCCGATCCGTGGACGAGGCCCTGAAGATCGCTTCGAAGATTACCTATCCGGTCATGGTGCGGCCGTCCTATGTGTTGGGCGGGCGATCCATGCAGATTGTCTACGACGAAGCGGGATTGCTGGAGTATATGACCTCGGCGGTCAAAGCCTCGCCGAAACATCCCGTGTTGATCGACAAGTATCTTTCAGATGCGATCGAAGTCGATGCCGACGCCATTTCAGACGGAACGAACGTCGTGGTGGCCGGAATTATGGAACATATCGAAGAAGCCGGGGTGCATTCGGGGGACTCGGCCTGTTCGTTGCCGCCTTATTCACTCGATCAAAGTGTCGTCGAAGAGATTCGTCGGCAAATGAAGGCGCTCGCGCTGGAGCTCGGGGTGATCGGCCTGATGAATGCGCAATTTGCGATTAAAGACAAGACGATCTATGTGTTGGAGGTGAATCCTCGAGGCTCACGAACGGTGCCATTCGTGAGTAAGGCCATTGGTGTGCCACTGGCCAAGCTGGCGATGAAGACCATGGTGGGTAAGACCCTTCCTGAGTTGGGGCTGGTCGAGGCACCTGCGCCCGCACATCTGTCTGTGAAAGAATCCGTCTTCCCCTTCAATAAGTTTCCGGGGGTGGATGTTCTCTTGGGCCCGGAGATGAAGTCCACCGGAGAAGTCATGGGCATCGATCAGGATTTCGGATGGGCCTTCGCGAAGTCTCAGGCAGGCGCCGGTGCGCCCCTGCCGAAGGGAGGTACGGCCTTCATCAGCGTGAAGGAGAGTGATCGACCGGCGGCGTTGGAAGTCGTGCAGCAACTGCAGCGGCTGGGGTTTGCCATTGAAGCCACGAGTGGAACGGCGGCCTATTTGCGCGACCACGGAGTCCATACGGAGACTGTGAATAAGGTCAAGGAAGGTCGCCCGCATGTCGTGGATCATATTAAGAATGGTCGGATCGCGTTAGTCGTGAACACAGTACGCACTGCGTCAGCCCATGCTGATTCCTTGTCGATCCGTCGGGAGGCCCTCAACAAAGGGCTGGCCTACTATACGACCATACGAGGAGCGCGAGCGGCGGTCATGGGCATTGAAGCGATTCTCAAGACAGAGCTGACCATTCGGTCGTTGCAGGAGTATCACTACCACTCATAGGGGACGATGTAGACTATGCCGACACCGATTACGAGAAAGGGGCACGAGGCGCTCCAGGCAGAGCTCGATCGTTTGCGCAAAGTCGAGCGTGCGAAAAATATCGAAGCCATCGCTGAGGCGCGCGCCCATGGGGACCTGAGCGAGAATGCAGAGTACGATGCCGCCAAAGAACGCCAGGGATTTATCGAGTCGCGTATCATCGAGCTTGGGGCGAAGCTGGCCGATGCCCGCATCATCGAAACGGCCGGGCGGGTTTCCGAGACCATCGTGTTCGGTGCAACCGTGCTCCTCATCGAACAGGAGTCGCAGTCCAAGCGGCAGTACACGCTGGTAGGGCAGGATGAAGCCGATATGAAAGTGAACAGGATTTCGATTCAGTCTCCCGTCGGCAAGGCGCTGATCGGCAAACGGGTCGGCGATTTCGTCGAGGTCAAGACACCGGTCAAGATGGTCGAATATGAGGTGGTGGAGATTCGTTTCGAGGAGCTGTAGTGCCACAGCTTCCTGGGCGCACCATCGTATAGACAAGTTTCGGTGATCGAGATTGGTTCGCGGCGAGTAAAAAATGGGTCTACCGTACCACCAATCCCCAGTCTGCGATCGGCAATCTCTTGCACCATGTGCCACCCTATCCGATTGAGTCCTAGCCTATCTCCTGAAATTCTGCTGTCGATGTCTTCCTGATGGCACGGTGCATGTGGCTGTCGTCTATCCCGGTGTGGGAGGCAGGAGACGATCGTTGGCCGTCAGAGCGTCCCGGTACTGTTTTCGTGGTCTCGATACGGGTTGTTCTCATATATCTTCGAAGAAGAAGTCAACGTGGTAGTCATGGAACTTGAGAGCCAACACGTTTGTCTTGACTCTGTCGGGCAGACGATCGACGGGCGAGACCTAGTCGTCCCTGGCGTGCCAAGTAATGGTCCGCCTGCCTTTGCGTCACTTGGCCGAAGAGTCGAGGGGCGAATGTACATGAATAGAAGGTGGGAACGGAGGGCCTGATTGGAAAGGCTCTCTATGTGGACCATTTTGAGAAAATGATTTCACGTGTACCGACAACCATGGTTGCGCCGGTGTGGGCGGTAGCTTTACGTGAGACTCTTGGGTCGCAGATTGCCGGATTAGGTGAGCAGCTTTGTCGTCAGCTAGGCAGAAGTCTGAGCGGCGAGCCAGGTTACTGGTCAAGAGCAATGGTGCGGAAGAAGGATTCTTAGAGGAAGCGAAGATGTCTTACGGTTGGGCTAGGCGAAGAAGTCGTTCCGATATGGACGTCGTGTGCTGGCTCGGAGACGCTCGGCGTCCTGAATGCAGGAATCGAATGGCTACGGTATAGGCTCTCGTTCTGACTTGCCGATAGTGGCCTCCACGCCTGTACGCGTAGCTCGAATCTTTACAGATGATGTGTCGATGATAGTAATGGCGTATTTGCCCTCCACGATATCACCGTTCGCCACGACATAGAGCTCACTTCCCCGCGCGAGAAACACTTGTGCCACTCCGTCACGCTCAAGAAATCCCAAGAAACGAAACGCCGCCAATTCGCGGGCTGTCTCTAATCGTGCCAGTTCCGCTTCCTGGATCGCTCGAAGTGTGGCGATCTCAAGTTCTGATGGCGGTGCTGGGACTGGGGCAGGTTCTGTCACAATTGGGGCAGGGCTGAGAGGTTGAGGGGGTTTCATTTGACTGGGAGCCGTTCGTTTCTTTGCCGGTCGGGCGGCAGACCCCGATGAGGGAGAGTCAAGGGATGCGAATATGTTGTGCGACGGTAGGTGAGGCAGCTCATGAGTTTTGACCCGGGCGAGTCGTACGGTGAAGGGATTATCGGATTCATGCGCATGTGAGTCGGCGATGTTTGGAGCCATGCCAGACTTGAACTTCAGCGGCACCCGCTCTGGGGAGGGTTGATTCATGACTTCGAAAAGCGTCAGTGCCGCCCATGTTGAGCCTAGGAATATGGCAAGCCGCATCTTGGTTCCCTGGGTCATGATTCCCTCGGTGATGAAGCATTTGACCGGAGGAAGGTGACAACACGCACGTTAAGCTCGATCAAAGATTTACCTGCGGCGGTATGTACCCCGGATCTGGTCACGTCGAGGCTTTCGATGACCAGATATGACGGTGTCGTTTCCAGCCGATGGATGAATCGATAGATATCGGTATACTCGCCGATCGCTCGAAAACGAAGCGAACCTTCGAGGGCCAGCCCGGATTTTGACGGTTGAGTGGAGTATGTCATTCCGGGAATGGAGACCCCCACATGTTTGCCATACTCTGAAATTGCGACAGCGAGAGAAGGGAATTGGCGCTGGGAGGGTAACGTCTCCCATAGATGTTCGAGGTCATGTTGAGTATTGCGCACGAGCTCCTGGACTTGTTTGGCTGCCACGCGCTTCCCATATGTCTGTCTGGCTTCATCATAGGCCGCTTGCAACGTGTTGACGTGCGAGCGGGAGGGGACGAGGAGCAGCCAATAACTTCCGAGAACGCATCCAATTCCAACGGCCACAAAAGCCGTGAGTGGGATAAGTCCATGCAGTATCGGCCGTGGGATCAAGGGAAGTGACGATTTGAGGAGTGCCATAGTCCAGATACCTAATGCTTACAATGGTTGGTGGTATGTCACTGTGAGTGTAAAGTCGACGACATCGGTCGAGCGCTGATTCGCCTGGTCAGCCGAAGTCGCATCATTCGATCGACTGGTTAGTCCGACATTCGGATGGATGTTATGCTCGGTCAGGCCCACTCTGGAGAATGCTCCTGCCTCGTTGAGCTTGGTTACCAACGTATCGAGATCCTGCATTGTTCTCACGGACCCTTGCAGTCGTATCGTCGAATCCTGAAAATTGAGATGGACCGAATTAATCGATACGTGAGAAGGCATTCCTTCCTCAAGGTTGTGGAGCATTTCGGTCCAAGAGAAGTCGCGCTTTTCCGTCAATTGGTTGGCAAACGCGACTTCTTTGCGCACGGTTTGGATCTGCTCGTCCGTTAGGGTGAGCCCTGCACGTGCCATATCCTCCTCCAGGAGCTGTGTGATGCGATGTTGGCGGGCCAATGCATGTTCGTAATATTCGGATTGCTCGTTGAGGGATCTGCTCTCCTGGATGAAGGAAACGGTGAACCCAAGGATTGTGATCGCCATGATGGCGAGGACCCACTGCACCCGCCTGACAACGGCAATGGCAGGTGATTGGAAAGCCAGATGCATGACCGGAGCTGATTGCTGCCATTGGAATATGTGGGGCGTCTTCTGGTTTTTCATTACAGAGCGTCTCAGAGTCACGGCGTAGAAAGGGCGGCCATAGCCGATAATCCTGACGTCCAGTGAATGTCTGACGCAGGCCAGGAGATAGGGAAGAAGTCTTTTGTAATTGAACGCACGTTGATGCGGTGGGAGTCGGTCAACGCTACCTCAAGCGCTAGAGGGGGACTACCTTCATTGGTGGGAGTGATGTGTTCTGCGGAGAGGGTATAGTCGCTTCCTAAGATAAAGAGAGACCGTTGCGAGGCTTGAGGCTTCGCACCCATTGAAGCACGAAGTTCGTCGTAGTATTGAATTGAGGCCAATAGTTCGCGCTGTCGCTGGGCCGGAGCGCTTGGCAAAGGCTTACTGCGCATCAGGAACGGACAGCCATGACGCATTGCCACAAAGAAAAAATAATCCTCCAGAAAACTTACAAAGAACCATTCGTCATCTTGATCAATCATCGCTTGGCTGAGATCGAAAAGCTGGAGCGCCTGAATTCCCACATCCACAGGCACGAGTTCTGCCAGTTCACATACCTGCTCGTATTGCGTGAGCACGTTCGTCTGAATGGCAGCCACGAGCATGCGATATTTTGAAAAGTCAGAAAGTGTGTCTTCTGCAGGAAGCACAAATATCCGGTAGGCAATCCGGCAATCAACCACAGGGATCTGCAGATCTTTTTCAAGCCTCCAACGGACAAGAGACGCGCATTCGGCTGGGTTTTCAGGAAGCACATCAAAGTTTAGCAGGGCTATGTGGGCGCACTGATTCGGGAGACTCAGGGCTACTGGCGTAGCACGGCTTGGTCCAAGCAGTGCCCTGAGATTCTTGGCGAAAGCCGCGATATCGGAGATGTTGTGTTCCTCTGTGGATAGGCGGACCAGTTCGCTGGCAAAGCTGTGCTGCTTCAGCGCAAGGATGCGGCGGCGGCGCCACGGCCAGGGCCAAGGCGCAAGCTTCACCGCGGTGACGGTTCGGGAGGTCAAACTCAGACCGATAGAGGGTTTTCGCACAGGGAATAGGTGCATCGTATTAGCCGGTAAATGTAATCCGATTCATTTCTCGCAATGTCGTCTGACCTTGTAGGACTTTTTCCAAGCCGGCTTCACGGAGTGTGGTCATGCCGTCTAATAGCGCAGTTCTTCGAATCTCGGCAGTCGGTTTTCGGTCGAGGATGAGAGCTTTGATGGGGTCAGTCAAGGCAAGAAACTCCGTGATGGCCTGCCGCCCACGATATCCAAGACCATGGCATTCCAGGCAGCCCTTTCCCTCATAGATCGGCTGACCCTTCAGTCGGTCATAATCCAGATCGAATTCCTCGCATTGGAGGCGAGTCACGGATGTCACCGTTTTGCAGGAATGGCAGATGGTCCGAATCAGTCTTTGGGCCAATATACAGTTGAGCGACGACACAAAGTTGTATGGCTCGATCCCCATATTGACGAATCGACCGATGACATCGAAGGCATTGTTCGCGTGAACAGTTGTGAAGACCAGGTGTCCGGTTAAGGCTGAAGCGATGGCGATCTGGGCCGTTTCAGCATCTCGAATCTCTCCCACCATAATTTTGTCTGGATCGTGGCGCAGAATGGAGCGCAGCCCTCGCGCAAATGTGAGGCCTTTCTTCTCGTTCACAGGAATTTGTATGACCCCTTTGAGAAGATACTCAACAGGGTCCTCAATGGTAATGAATTTATCTTCCTTGCTATTGATTTCATTGATTGCAGCGTACAGCGTCGTTGTCTTGCCGCTCCCGGTCGGGCCTGTAACAAGAACCATACCGTAAGAGGCAGTGATTGCCCGCCTGAAACGCCTCAGGTCATCCGGCTTCATGCCGATCGAATCGAGGTGCAGACCTTTTGGGCTTGTGGTGAACTCTTCCTTGGCCAGGATTCGGATCACCGCAGATTCCCCGAATGCGCTCGGCAGGATTGAGATTCGAAAATCTACGACACGTTTGTCCAATTGCAACTTGAATCGTCCATCCTGGGGCACTCGGCGTTCAGCGATGTCTAACTCAGACATGACTTTGAGGCGAGAGATGAGCGCGTTGTGGAATTTGATGTCGAGAGGCTCCATGGCGAGATAGAGCATGCCGTCGATTCGATATTTTACCTCGGTGGAGCCATCGGACGGCTCAATATGAATATCGCTCGTCCGTTTTTGCAGGGCGTTGAGAATGATGGTGTCCAGCAGACGGACGACGGGGCTTTGATCATTGTTGATGCGTTCGACGGAAAGAACTTCGTCCCCTTCCTCACTCTCCTGAACGAGGACCGGGCGAAATTCGTCCTGGACTCTTGCGAGCATTTTACTGTTCCGCTCACTTTTTTTGACGGCTTGGAGAATCGCTGACCGCGACGCAACGACCAACGACAACTTCTTCTTGAGTAGATGTTCGAGATGATCGAGGGTTGCCAAGTCTTGGGGAGAGGGTATGGCAATGGTCAGAACATCATCGTCTAGATGAAGGGGGGCGAAGCAGTAGCGCGTCATCCATTCCGGCAGGATGTTCGGATAGGCCTCAAAGTCCATCTGGAGATTTAGGAGCGGGTCATACTGAAGACCGTATTGCTCCGCGAGCGCAGTGGCTAAGTCAGACTCCGAAAGTAGGCCTTCGGCCATCAACATGTCTGCCACGAGACGTTCTGAGAGGTTGGCTAACTGAAAACGACTTTCGAACTGGCCGCGGTCGATCAGTTTTCTTCGGATCAATATATCTGCGAGCCGTGAATATTTGACAGTATTGGGCATCGCCTGTGTCCGTTAAGGAGAAACTCTGATTGGCCTGGTCGGTGGCAGGAGCAGCCGCTGTCCAGCCTGAACCGTATCGGTCGTCAGCGCATTGATATGTTTAAGCTTCTCAACGGTTGTGGCATGCCTGAGGGCGATTTTCCAGAGAGAATCGCCAGGCAGGACTCGAATAAGCCCTGGCTGAGGGGAGAGAGCTTCTGCGTGACCTGACCGAATGGCTGATGCTGAGGAGGCCATGAATGCTGCATTTGGTACGATTCGCGGGGGGCTCGATTCGTCTCGGCTTCCCCATTCTGTGGTTGCCTTCACAGGGGGAGCAGCCGATTTTTGGAGGGGTTGTGCCGCCGTCGTCCGGGTCATGCTCAAAAACCTCTGTTGTAGCTGCGCCACTTCATTCGTCAATTGTATCATGCGAGCTTTGAGCTCTTTTATATCCACGTGCGCATCGATCCTGCCGAGCTTCGTTGGGTCGATCGAGTTCTGGTCGGCGAGGTGTAAGGCCTGAGTCTGGGTCAGAGCCTGTTTTAGTTCATCCCGTTCATGTTCTAACGCATGCACGGCGACATGCGCCTGTGCCAACATCTTGCGGAGTTCTGCCCGATCGACCTCCAAAAGGGCAGTCTTGCGAACCAGCTCTGCGGCTTCACCCTCCTGTTTCGATGTCGCTATGCGCGCGGTGGCCAAGTCTCGGCGCAACACGCTGAGCTCGGCGTCATTTTCGTGAAGCAGGTTATCGGCCTGTACTTTGGCCGTTGTGGTCTCCAGCTGCCATGGAGTCGATCGTCCAGCGGTACAGCCCATGCTCAGTGCGAGGCAGGCGACCACGATCAGACTGAGCCCCATCACCTGATTCATCGATGCCTTGCTGTCGAGACGTGGGCTCAATCTGGTGTTATCCGTTAATGATCTTCATGGTATGAGGGGCGTCGCCCGATCGGCTTGAATCTCCGCGAGGGTCAACACCCGATTATAGATGCGGACTTCATCGAGGGTGCCGCTGAAGGCATTGGTGCCCTGCAGGTTGCCGAGGGTGACGAGGTGGCCGACGCCGTCGGCTTCCAGCGCTTTTGTGGCTGTGGTGGCGAGGGCCCCGTCGAGATAGATCTGCAGGGTATTGGTGCTATCCGTGAAGGTCACGGCGACATGGTGCCAGTTGGTGTCGGCGATCGTGCCGGCGAGGGTGTCGCCGGTG